>CAZNNJ010000444.1:0-5224 GCA_964574305.1 uncultured Rhodospirillales bacterium
CGCCCGGCCTTGTCGAGCGCGAAGCCCTGGCCTTTGCCTCTGCGCCGCGAATCTTTATTATCTTATATAGGAAAGGCCAATCGTTAATCGGCCAGCCTGTGGGAGGGCGCGATGAAATACGTGATGCGGGGTGGAGTGCGGCTCGCTTATATCGAAGCCGGGACCGGCCCCAAGAGCATGCTGCTGGTCCACGGCATGCAGTGCAACCATACCCATATGCTGGAACAGCTTCGCCATTTCTCCAGCCGCTACCGCGTCGTCGCGGTCGATTTGCGCGGCCACGGGCAAAGCGACAAGCCGCACTCCACCTACAGCAACCGCGAGTTCAACGACGACCTGATCGCGCTGTGCGAGACGCTGGGGCTGAAGAGGCCGGTCGCCATGGGCCACAGCTTCGGCGGCAGCAACCTCCTGCACCTGACCGAGCACCACCCTGATGTCCTGGGCGGCCTGGTGATCCTCGATTCCGGCATCCGCACCTTGACCAACAAGGTGGGCGAACTCGGCGTGGTCAGCGAGCTCACCCAGAAACAACGTCGAAAATTCCTCGGCGACCGGCTGTTCGGCCGCGACGACCCGCCAGCGCTGAAGGATGGGATACTCGATGAGATGCTGGCGGTGCCCGACCATGTGGCGGCGAAGATGCGCGAGACCGTGCTGGGCTTCGACGGGGGCGGCGCGGCGGCGAAATGCCGGATTCCGGCCCTGTTCCTGCTCGCCGACCGGCCCTTCACCGACGCCGAGACCCTGGCCCGCCTGGGCGCGAACTGGCGGACCGGCCAGGTGGTAGGCGCCGGCCATTTCATCCAGATGATCGCGCCGGACCAGGTCAATGCGATGGTCGATCGCTTCCTCGAACTCAGCGGCCTGTGAGCGCCGCCGACCACGTCATTGCGAGGAGCGCAGCGACGAAGCAATCCAGGGGCCAGAGTTCGTGATGCCGGGCTAACGGCCCTGGATTGCTTCGCTCCGCTCGCAATGACGCGGGTGAGATTGGGGCTGGAATCTCTACCGCCTCATTTCCCTCCAAAACTTCATTCTTTTCAATCTTAGATAAGATAGTATAGATTGCGCGCCGGAATCGTGCCGCCGCCGCCGCTGCCGCCGGACTGGGCGACGCGAAGAATTACAATCAAGGGGGGAGACCACGGTGACCCGTCATCGTCTCGCAATTCTGTGCGCAACCGTCAGCCTTTCGGCCCTGAGTCCGGCCAGTCCCGTGTTCGCGCAAGCCGGCGATCAGCCGGCCGCCGCGCCCGCGAGCGGGCTGGAAGAGGTGGTGGTGACCGCCCGCAGGCGCGAGGAAAAGCTGCAGTCGGTGCCGTTGTCGGTTTCCGCCTTCAGCCAGAACCAGCTTCAGGAACAGCGCATCCAGTCGCTCGCCGGCTTGCAATATGACGTGCCGTCGCTCGCCTACCGCTCGGTCGGGCGCGATTCGAACGATATCGTCAATCTGCGCGGCCTCACCGGCGTCGTCACCTATCTGAACGAGGTGCCGTTGGGCGGCGTCGCCGCGGCGGGCACCGGCGGTGGCGCGGGTCCGGGCGGCGGCGCGGGTCCTGGCGTGCTCTACGATCTAGACAATGTCGAGGTGCTGAAGGGGCCGCAGGGCACGCTGTTCGGCCGCAACACCACCGGCGGCGCGATCCTGATCCAGGCCAAGAAGCCGACCAATGCGTTCGAGGGTTACGCGCAGATCCAGTTCGGCAACTATAACGACCGCGAGTTCGAGGGCGCGGTCAATATCCCGGTCATCCAGGACAAGCTGCTGGTCCGCGTCTCGGCCAATATCGCCCAGCGGGACGGCTTCACCCATGTGCTGAACACGCCGCAGGGGCCGCGCGACCTCGACAGCCGCGACTTCTGGGCCGGGCGCCTGCAGATCACGCTGCGCCCGACCGACGATTTCGAGAACGACGTGCTGGCCTATTCGAATTACAAGCACGAGACCGGGACCAGCGCCTTCCTGGTCGCCGCCAACCCGGCGATCCTCGGCAAGACGATCAACGGCGCGCCGACGCTCTATGCCCAGGCGGCTTCGATCATCGCCCAGCAGAACGCGCTGGGGTCGACGACGCTGCTCGGCGCCAGCGTCAACAATTCGCTCGACAAGGACTGGACCTTCGGTGTGCTCGACACCGCGCGCTGGGACATTTCCGACAACCTGACCCTGAAGAACATCGCCTCCTTCATCGAAAGGAAGCAGACCAACAATCACGACCTCGACGGCTCGTCGCTCGTCATCCTCGACCAGTCGAACCAGAACGGCTGGCAGCTGGATAACGCGCAGGCGACCGAGGAAATCCAGCTTCAGGGCAAGGCGCTCAACGACAAGCTGACCGTCACCGCCGGCGGCTTCCTGCTCTTCATCCATCCGGAGGCGCCGCAGAACAATCCGGCCGAACTCCAGTCGACATTCACCACGAGTGTGACCGGCAGCGGCCTCGCCCTGCCGGTCCATGTCTCGCCGACACTGATCAACGTCCAGGAACGCAGCCAGGCGGTCTTCGCTCAGGGCGATTACGACTTGTCAGGCATCAGCGACGCGCTGGAAGGGTTCAAGTTCACCGCGGGCGGCCGCTACACCTGGGACTGGCGGTCGGTGGCGAACGGCCAGTACACGCTGGTGACCTTGCCGGGCGGTTCCCAGCTGAAGCTGTGCTCGCAGTCCGGCGCCGATGCCAACTGCGTGGTCGCCGGCGACGGCAATTTCCATGCCGGCAACTACCTGTTCGAGCTCAGTTATCAGCCGTCATCCGACATGCTGGCCTATGCGCGGACCTCGAAAGGATATCAGAGCGGCGGCTTCAATCTTTTGTCGCCGATCGCGTCGGCGAAGGAGTTCAAGCCGGAATATCTGACCGACGTCGAGGTCGGGTTTAAGTCCGACTGGGATTTCTACGGCATGAAGGCGCGCACCAACATCGACTATTATTATGGCTGGTACGATCAGATCCAGGTATCGCAGCCAGTCATCAATCCCAGTAACGGCACGACGGTCACGCTGGTTACCAACGCCGCCTCGGCCGATATCGACGGCGTTGAATTCGAGGGCACGCTGATCCCGTTCCCCAGCCTGGAGCTGACGGGCCGGTACTCCTACAACCACTCCAGCTACAACAGCTTTACCTCCGGGACGGTGGATTATAGCGGCGAGCCGTTCCTTTACGCGCCCAAGAACAAATACACGCTAGCCGGCCGCTATCACCTGCCGATCGACGGCGACTGGGGCGATATCAGCATCTTCGCCAACTACAATTGGCAAGGACACGTCTATCTGGGGTTCGACACCCAGTCGCCGAATACGACCGAGGGCGACGTCAAGATCCTGGATGTCGGCGTCGATTGGCATGACGTCGCCGGCTATCCGGTCGATCTCGACTTCTTCATGACCAACGCGCTGGATTCGACCTATGTCCAGGGTGCCTACGCGCTCTACACGACATCCGGCTATGTCGCGAACATCTATGGCGAGCCCAGGATGTGGGGCTTCAAGATCAAATACCGCTTCGGCGGCCTGGGCGAGGAACCGGCGGCGCCGGCCGCGCCCTACACCCCGCCCGCACCGCAGGCGGTCGCGCCCGCGCCCAGTAGCTATCTGGTGTTCTTCGACTTCAACAAGTCGGACCTGACACCCCAGGCCGTCCAGATCGTGAACCAGGCTGCCGCCAATGCCGGCCCGGCGAAGGTCACGCAGCTGACGGTCACCGGCCATACCGACACCGTCGGTTCGGACGCGTACAATATGCGCTTGTCGCGCCGCCGCGCGGAATCGGTTGCGGCACAGCTGGGGAAGGACGGCATCCCGGCGTCGGAGATCGAGATCGTCGCCAAGGGCAAGCGCGACCTGCTGGTGCCCACCGCCGACGGGGTCAAGGAACCGCAGAACCGTCGCGTCCAGATCGTCTATGGCGGCGGGGTGTCGTCATAAAAATCCCTCCCGTTTCACGGGCGAGGGAAACTACTACGCGTCCCTCAGCGTCGAGGCGTCGATCATGGCGCTGAGGTCGAAGGCGTGCTGCCAGCCTTCGGTTTCCTGCGCGGCCTCGGAGTAATGGTCGCGGGCCGCGCGCTCGGCGCCGGCGCTGTCGCCCTTGGCGATCAGCCGGTAGATCTTCTCATGATCCTTGAGCGTCGCCAGCCGGATCGCCCGGTCGGCGAAGGCGCCGTGCTGGGCCGGCTTGCGCGCCAGCTTGTCGACCTGGGCCGACCACAGCTGCTCCAGCGCGCCGATGATGAGGCTCATCGTCTCGTTGCCGCAGCCCTGGACCAGGTCGACATGGAACTGCCGGGCCAGGCCGATATAGATATCGGCATTGTCGATATTGGCGCGGGCTGCGTCGATATTGGCCTTCAGCCTCGGCAGGATGGTGGTCTCGCGGTCGGGCCGGCTGGCGCAGGCGGCGACGCAGACCGGCTCCAGATGGCGCATCGCCGTCTGCACGTCCATGAGGTCGACCGCGCGGGATTGCAGCACCATCGCCAGCATATAGGCGGTCTTGTTCGGCTGCGGCCGGTGCACGACGGCGCCGCCGACATTGCCGCGCTGGACGGTGATCAGACCCTCCGTCTCCAGAATCCGCAGCGCCTCGCGGATCGAGGGCGGACTGACGCGGAATTCGGCCAAGAGATCGTCCTGCTTGGGCAGCATCGCGCCGTCGGCCAGCTCGCCGGACAGGATGCGTTCGCGCAGGCCTTCGGCCACCATCTCGGCCAGCCGGGGTTGGCGCAGTCTTTGCTTCAATGCGGCCTGACCGAGGTTCGACGCCACGCAATCATCCTTCACGACAAACGCCGCCGATTCCTTGGGCGGTCTTACGGATGCAGCATGCACGATGCGCGCGGTGCGCCGCAACGGCAACGTGGAAAAGTCTGTCGGCGTACTGGCAGAGCTTTCCGCGAAATCCTACCATCCATCGCAACCAGCCGAACGGGGGAAAACCATGCCGCCCAGAGATAGCACCAACCGGGACCGGGTCGAGCGCGCCAGCTGCTTCGTCATCTCGATCACGCCCTTCGCCGAGGACGGGCGGCTGGACGAGGACCGGTTCCGTGCCCATATGTGCCGGCTGGCCGCCGGCGGGATCGGCGTCTATGTCGGCGGCGGCGGCAGCGGCGAGGGTTACACCCTGTCGCGTGAGGACAACCGGCGCATCTTCGCCATCGCTGTGGAGGAGCTGAAGGGCAGGGTGCCGTGCCGCGCCATGGGGGTCGAGCCCCGAAC
>CAZNNJ010000445.1:0-5223 GCA_964574305.1 uncultured Rhodospirillales bacterium
GGCTAAACCTATCTTCGACCCGCGTTTAAAAGCGACGAGAAAGTCGATGCCGAGGATCGGCACGACACGCCAGGTCATCCGCGCATGGAGCGCCGCCAGGTCCGCGGCACCGCTGCCGACGGCCGGGGCCGCCTGGGTCAGATAGGTCCCGTCGATCGATTCGCTGTCCGCCATCGCCAACCCAGATTGTTTGTATACGAACAGATTGACATCACCGTCAGATCAGCGCAACTCGTTTGGCGCCGATTGGACGACGAATGGGAGAAGAAAGCAGATGGCCGACCAGATTCCAGCTTCAGCCGCGTCCGGAAAGCTTGTCATCCGCAACATCGGCCTGATGCTGAGCGGCGATATAGCGCAGCCCATCCTCGATGCCGACACGATCGTCTGCACCGACGGCCGGATTAGCGCCGTCGGCCGCGAGGCCGACCTGGATGTCGGGCAGCCGACCATGCTGATCGACGCGCATGGGGGCGCCGTCTGCCCGGGCCTGATCGACAGCCATGTCCACCCGGTCGCCGGCGACTGGACCCCGCGCCAGAATCAGATCGGCTGGATCGAGAGCACGCTCCACGGCGGCGTCACGACGATGATCTCGGCGGGCGAAGTGCATATGCCCGGCAGGCCGCGCGATATCGTCGGGCTGAAGGCCTTCGCGATCTCCGCCCAGCGCGCCTTCGCCGCCTTCCGGCCGGGCGGCGTGAAGGTCATCGCCGGCGCGCCCTGCATCGAGCCCGGCATGGTCGAGGAGGATTTCAGGGAGCTGGCCGCCGCCGGCGTCACCCTGCTGGGCGAGGTCGGGCTGGGCGGCGTCAAGGACGGCCCGAGCGCCCGCCGGATGGTGGAATGGGCGCGCAAATATGGCATCCGCAGTACGATTCACACTGGCGGCCCCTCGATCCCGGGCTCGGGCCTGATCGACAAGGACGTGGTGCTGGAGGCGGACACCGATGTCGTCGGCCATATCAATGGCGGCCACACCGCCCTGCCCGACGATCAGCTGAGATGCATCTGCGAGAGCTGCACCAGGGGTCTGGAGCTGGTCCATAACGGCAATGAGCGTTCGGCCCTGTTCACCCTGCGCACCGCGCGCGAGCTGGGGCAGCTCGAACGCATCATCCTGGGTACCGATGGGCCGGCCGGCTCGGGTGTCCAGCCGCTGGGGATATTGCGAATGATCGCGATGCTGTCGGCCCTGGGCGACGTGCCGGCCGAGCTCGCTTTCTGCTTCGCCACCGGGAACACGGCGCGCATGCGGGCTCTCGATTGCGGCCTGATCGCGGAGGGCTATGCGGCGGATTTCGTGTTCCTGGACAAGGCGCAGCATTCAGGTGGCCGGACCCTGTTGGACAGCGTCAGGCTGGGCGACCTGCCCGGAATCGGCATGACCATCATCGACGGCATCGTCCGCACCGGACGCAGCCGCAATACGCCGCCCGCCGAAACGATCCCCGAGATCGTCCCGCAGTAGATTTCAGACCAGCTTTCGCAGCAGCTCGAGCAGCATCTGGCGTTCGCCCGGCGTCAGCGGCGCCAGCGTCTCCTCCGAGATGGCGACGGCGTTCGGCAGGGCGCGGGCCACGGCCTCCTGCCCGGCATCGGTGAGCATCACCACCAGACGCCTGGCGTCGTCGGGATCGAGCTCTGTTTCGGTCAGCCCACGCTTGGTCAGGCGGTCGACGACACCCTTGATCGTCGCCGCGTCCATGGCGGTCAGACGACCCAGCAGATTCTGGGTGCAGGGGCCTTTTTCATGAAGCTTGGCCAGGGCAGCCCATTGGGTCGCGGTCAGATCGTCGCCGATGTGCTGGACGAAGATGCCGGTATGGCGCTGATTGACCTGCCGCAGCAGGAATCCCACTTGCTCTTCAAGGCTGTAGGACGGCGCTTTCTGTTTCCGCTGCTTGCCGGCTTGCGCTCGTGCGACGGCCATAATTCCTTGCTTCCCCGATTGTTAGGCGAGCGTCCGATACAGAGCATAAAGCTTGATCGGCGTCACTCACGGATCGCGCCCGGCTTCAGCGCAGCCCGTCATCGCCCTTGATTTCATCCTTGGTGAGCCCGCCCACCCGCGGTAGCGGCCGGCCGCTGTCGGTGACGGCGACCGCGACCATGATCTCGTCGGCCCGCGGCGCGTCGTTGATCCTGACCTCCATCCCGTCGAAATGACTGCGAACGTAAGCCGCATCCTTGTGGCCGAGCGGGATGTCGAGCGACAGGCCGGGCCCGCCGCGCTTTTTGGAGGACGGGATCAGCGCCGCCCCGGTTCCCAGCACCCGGCGCACCGGCGCGCCCAGCTTCGGATGCAGGATCGCAGCCGCATGCTCCAGCTCGCCATTCTCCCCCACTGCCGCTGCCTTGCCATAGCTCTCGGCATCGGCGCCGACGATCCCCAGCGCCTGGACTGCCCGCTCGGCGAGCAGACCGCCCAACTCTTCGCCGATCTCGAACAGCGTGGACAGGTCCTCGCGGAATTCGCCGGCATAAGGGTTGCGGATGACCGCCACCGCCGCGGCGCGGCGGGCGGGCGGCACGACCGGACGGCCCATCTCGCTCGCCGTCTCCTCCACGATCACCACGATCTTGCGGATTTGCGCCTTCATCTCAGCCCGTCCTCGCCCTTGATCTCGCTGGCCTTGAGACCGCCGACCCTGGCATGGATGCGCGGGCCGGTCGTCATGACCAGCGCCAGCGCGATCTCGTCCGCTCGAGGGCCGTCGGCAACGCCGACCTCCACCGCGTCGAAATGGCTGCGGACATAGGAGGCATCGATATGGGTGACAGGGATGTCGAGCCGCGTGCCGGGCCCGCCGACCTTCTTGGTCGAGGGCACGATGGCCTTGGCGCCGCCCAATATCTCGCGCATCGCATAGCCGCCGGGAACGTGCCACAGCGCGCCATGCTCGATCTCCCCGGCGGCCCCGACGATGGCGCCCTTACCGTAGCCCTGGACCGCCTTGGGATTGCCACCCAGCGCCGCGACCAGGGCCTTCGCCATGGCGAGGCCGAGCGGTTTCAGATCGTCCATAAAAGGGGCAATCTCCTCGACATAGCGTCCGGCGAAGGGGTTGCGGATCACCGAGACGATCGCGCCGCGCTTCAGCGGCACGGCGGCGGGTGGGCCGCCCTCGTGGAATATCTCCTCGATCGTCACGATCCGCTTGCGTAGCGCGATCTCAGGCATGGGCGTGGTCCATCGGTTGGGCTGGAATTGGGAAGGCAAGAGGCGCGATCCCGGCGGTCTCGGTCACGCCCTGCAGATGCAGCGCGGCGCCCAGGATGAGGCCGCCGGCGACCAGCCGCTCGGCGCAGGCCGTGCCGGCGGCCAGCGCCGCATCGATCTCGTCCGGGTCGAGATGCCCGACGGCCCGCGTCACCGGCCGGTCGCCGAGATCGTTGTCAGGCTGGATATCCCGCGCCGGCACCCGCAGCACGGCGGGGTGGAAGGGAAGATCGACCGCATTGGCGATAATGGTCGCCGCCGCGTCGGCCGCGGTCGCGGTCCGCGCCAGCACGGTCACCGCGTCGGCAATGCCGAGCGAGAAGCTGCGACCGCGCCAGCCGCTGGTGGCGATGCCGCCGATCCCGTGGCCGGCGGAGATCCGGATGTTGCCGAACAGGCCCGGCCGCTCCGGATCATCCACCATGCCGATCGCGAACGTAGCGCCCGGGCCGAGATGCAGCGCAATATCGCCGCCATTATTGACGTAGGCCCGGTCCAGCCCCCCGACCTTAAGCATCCCACCCAGACCCTCCCCCGCGCCCGCACCGGCCACCGCCGCCATCGGCGTGATGAAATGCACCGGGGCATAGGGCGCGACCGCCCAATGCATGCGCCGCGCGACGGTACCGCGCAGCGGACAGAGGCCGGGTCGGGCCGGTGCACGCAGCAGCGGAAGCTCGGCGCAGAGTTCGTCGAGGATCGTCTCCATGCGCGCCGCCGCCGCGCGATAGGCCCGCCGGACCGCCGGCTCGGTGCCGGACGCGCCGATGACCAGGTCGATCGGCCCGTCCTGCAGATGCAGGCGCCCGTCCTCCAGCAGCGCGATCTGCGGCCGCGTCCTCATTCGGACAACCCATGCTGCGACAGCGGCCAGGGATTGTCGCGCCGCTGCAGCAGGCGGCGCTGCGCCTCGCCGTTGGCGATCGAGGCCACGCGGCGCACGTGATCCATATGGCCACCCAGCGCCGCATAGTCGCTCAGCCGCAGCGTGAATTCGATCGGCGCCACCAAGGCCGGCGTGGGCACATAACCGAAGGCGTTCTCCGGCACGCGGGTGACATCGACCATGAAGGTGATTCCCCCGCCGGGCCAGACATAGACCGGCGCGCCGCCGCAGGTCACATAGGTCAGTGCATCCTTGACCGACCGGGTGAGCCGCACCGGATTTTCCGTCACCCCGGCGCGCAGCGACCCGCCGGCGCCGCCGACGAACAGCACGGTCGACAGAGCCGGCTCGCAATTCTCACGGATGCGCTCGACCGATTCCTGGAGGGCCGGCGGCAATTCCTGCTCGACCGGCCTCAACGCCTCGTCCAGCCGGTAATAGGCGAAATGCTCGCCGGTGGTGCTGACCATCAGCAGCGAGAGGCCCGGCCGCGCCGTGGCCGGATCGAACGCATCGAGGATCGTCAGCGGGTCCGAGATATCGGTGCCGCCCCAGCCGGTGCCGGGCTCGGCCACCTGGAAATAGCGGCCGGGGGTCGAGCGGCGGCCGCGCATGCGGATTCCGGTCTCGGCGATGCCGAGCAGCTTGCCGGCCTGATGCTCGGACAGGACGCCGGTGATGTGGTCGTCGACGACCACGACCTCATCCACCTTGCCCTGCCACTGCTTGGCGAACATGCCGATGGTCGCCGAGCCGCAGCCCACCCGCATCCGCTCCTCCGGCGCGCCGTTTACGATCGGCGCCTTGCCCGCCTGGACGACCACTGTTGCGCCGTCTTCGATCGTGAGCTCGACCGGCTTGCCGTTGCACAGGTCGAGCAGAGTCTCGCAGGTGACGCGGCCTTCCTTCTTGCCGCTGCCGGTCAGGTGGTGGACGCCGCCCAGCGACAGCATCTGCGAGCCGTATTCGCTGGTGGTGACGTGGCCCACCGCCGCGCCCTGCGCCTTGACCAGGCTGCGTTCGGCGCCGAGATGGCGGTCGGTGTCGATCTTCACCTTGACGCCGCAATAGCTGAAGATTCCCTCGGTCACGACCGTGACCATGTCGACGCCGT
>CAZNNJ010000446.1:0-5221 GCA_964574305.1 uncultured Rhodospirillales bacterium
TCTTCGTTGGCGGCCGAGCCTACAAGCAGCGGAACCGGCGCTTGCCGGCCGGCCGCGAAGAGTGTGAAGGAGCTCTCCGCCAGAACCACGCCGTCGATAATTGGCTGGGCTGCGTCGAACACTCCATCGGTGTCGGTCCAGTCCGTTGCACTCGCAGCCTTGATGTCGGCAGCACTCATCGCGCGGAGCGCTGCGACATCGCTCCCGTCGAAACGATCCGCCCATTTCTTTCCTGAAAGCTCTGCGCCGGGAAGATGCTGCCACGCATCGCCACACGACGTGCGCGAGAGCACGGGACCGAAGCTGCCTCCGCTTTCGGCTATGGCTCTATGGAAAAGGCCGCGTGCCGGTGGGCATCCCATAAGTAGGCTGACACTCGACGCTCCGGCTGAGATACCGGCGATCGTGACGCATTCCGGGTCGCCACCGAATTCCGCAATATTATCTCGGATCCACTCGAGGGCCGCTATCTGGTCGAGAAGCCCATAATTCCCCGATCGGCCACCCTGCTCAGCGCTGAGAAGTGGGTGTGCGAAAAAACCGAACTTATTCAAGCGATAGTTCGGGGCGACAAGGATGACGCCGGCTCTGGCCCAATTGCTCCCGTCGTAGATGGGCGCCGAGCCAGAACCCAATTGGAAAGCACCCATATGCAGCCACACTATAACAGGGAGCCGTTCATCGGCTCGGGCAGTTGGCCGCCAGAGATTCAGGAAAAGACAGTCTTCATTTTGAAGCTCATCTCCAAGCGGTAGTACGCAATCGGAGGCCACGGGATGCTGGGGACAAATCGGACGTCTCTGTGTTGCCATCACCGGTTCCGCGCCGACTTGAAGCCGCTGCGGCGGTTGCCATCGCAGATTTCCGGTCGGTGCCGCGGCAAAGGGAATGCCAAGGTAGGAAATGACCGCCCCGTCCTCGGACAATGAGCCGGTCACAAGACCCTGCCTTATGCGAACAGACTCCATTCTTGTCCCCTCCACCATGCGTTCTGATGTCCAAATTTCTGCCATGGCTAACTCGGCCCGAGAACATCCAGGCGGCTACTCACGCGCCAAGAACCCTTCCTACATGTGCGAGCGGGCGCACCTGGGCGTAATCAAGCGACTACAATTCCGAGGTGTTCGCAAGAGAAAAATTGCCCTCCCGTGAGAGAGGGCCCGAACTCGCGATTCGTTCGATGGCCATGGGCAGAATGTCGAGTACCGGAGGTGGTGGCGCGGCTGTTCCTGTTGCGTAGAGGCTACGGAAGGGTCACTTCCCTGGCCTGGACCGGGTCAAGGTAGAACACGTTGAATTCGCGAATGAGACCATCCTCAATTGTGATAAAATGCGCTACTCGGGTGTCGAGGCGCTTGCCCGTGCTTTTCGCAGTAGCCCGCATCCGCATAGTGATCGCCAGCCCGGTTTCTCCCTCAAAGTACGTGGTTTCGGTCAGTTCGAGCGTGGACCAGGTCTCGGTGAACACCTCGAAAAACTTCTGGACTGCGTCGATGCCCTTCCAGTCTCCGGGATAGGGTACGGTGGGTCCTTGGCGCGCCACAATCTCGGGATGAAAGTGGGCGGCCACTTCGCTGAAGTCAGCCTGAGCTTTGGCTCCGCCGGCAGCGACGTAACGCTGCTCCGCGGCGTAATAACTGTTCAGTGTGTCAAAATGATTCCCGCATGAAGCGCCATTATTCGGCTTTTCCACAACGCCCTCCTAAAGTTAGTGACTGCTCGACCGTAAGTCGTCAACACACGAAAATAGATCGACAAAATGCCAAACACGGCGTCGCGATCTCCGGTTATGCGCTAAACCGAACCGCTGTCTGCTACTGGAGCGCCGCATTTCAGTTGTCCTATATGCAGCCAGCTGAGCTCGAGTGAGAGTTGTACGGCCCGTCAGGCCTGCTCAGCTCAGTCTAAGCCCGGATGCCGCCGTCGACGCCAATGTCAGTCCCCGTGATGTAGGAGCTTTCGTCCGAGGCCAGGAACAATCCAGCGTTGGCGATCTCAATGGGACGGCCAACGCGCCCCAGTAGTGTTCGATCGAGCATCTGTTTGGCCCAGTTCCCATCTTCCAACTGTTCCCGGGTCTGATTGGTCACGATGAGGCCTGGCGAAATGGAGTTGGCGCGAATCCCAAATTCACGGCCCTCCATCGCCATGTGACGGGTCATCGCCACGACGCCCGCTTTGGCTGTACTGTGCGCCATCGAACCTAGGTTTCGGAACGTCGCCCAGGCCGTGACGGATGCGACATTCACGATTGTGCCCGACGACCTTTTGAGATGCGGCCAGGCAGCTTGGGAAAGCAGGAAAACAAGGTGCAACTCCTCATCCATGCTCCTGTACCATTCGCCTTCGGGGATATCTTCAATCCAATTGAAATATGCCCGCGCCGCGTTGTTGTAGAGTATGTCGATTTGGCCGAATTCCTCGATCGCAAGATCGACCAAAGCCTGGCACTGATCCTTCTTTGTGAGATCGCATGGATGGAGCGAGGCCATTGATCCGCCCGCATCACGCACCGCTTGCACCGTGGCGGCCGCGCTTCTCGCGTCAATGTCGGCGCCGACGATTTTCGCGCCTTCCCGAGCAAACAGAAGCGCCGTTTCGTAGCCCATGCTGCCGCCGCTCCCCGTCAATACGCAAACCTTGTTTTCAAGTCTGCCAACCATGTCGGGCTCCACTCAGATGTCGTATTATCGACTAATGAGTCGAATTAGTGAACGGAAGCTGTGCTGTCAATCGATTTGCAGGGCCGCTTTCGATGGCGTTCCGCAGGCCGCGGGGCGATCGCCGACGCGCTCGTTCGCCGGCCATCTCCCGCCGCCAAGCATGGATCAGCATGCAAGCTCGAGTTTGCTTGACTATGCGTCAGAGTCTATTATAGAACGTACGAGTAAATTAGGGAGGCTAGGATGTCGGGGACACATAGCGGTCGGGTGGCCGTTGTTACCGGAGCTGGGCGCGGCATTGGCCGGGCAATCGCAACTTTGCTGGCGGAGCGCGGCGCGTCTCTGGTGCTTGTCGATCGTGTCGAGCCGACGGAAACGGCCGCGCTGATTGGCGGCGACTGCCTACCGGTGACCGCGGACGTTTCTTCTGACGCGGATTGGGCGAAGATAGCGAGCGCAACGATCCAGAAGTTCGGCCGCGCGGATATTGTCGTCAACAACGCAGCCATTATGGGCGTTGTCCATATTGATCAATTGAGCTTCGAGGACTGGCGAGCCATGTTTTCGGTCAATCTCGATGCCCATTTTTTTAGCGCGAAACATTTCATTCCGCTGATGCGGCGGAACAAGTGGGGGCGCTTCGTCAATATCTCATCCAATTCGATCGGCGTGCCGCAACAGGGTATGAGCCATTATATGGCGACCAAAATGGGCGTTATCGGCTTTGTTCGCGGATTGGCGAACGACCTGGGCGCAGACGGGATCACCGTCAATGCGGTCCTGCCGGCGATCACCAACACGCCGGCGACCGCCGTGGTGCCTGAGGAATTCAAGCGAGAGGTTTGGATGCAACAGGCGATCAAGCGCTTCGCCGATCCGGAAGATATCGCGGGTCCGGTGGTGTTTTTAACCAGCGACGATGCGGCCTTCATGACCGGACAAGCTGTAGTCGTAGATGGCGGCATGTACAAAATCTCCTGATTTCTGATGTGCTTCGGCGAAAGGGGAAAGCCTTGGGCGTTATGAGGTCGAAGGTCTTTATAATCACGGGCGCGCTTGGGGGGATCGGCAGGTCGACTGCGCATCTACTCGCAGAGGCCGGCGCAAACCTCATCCTGAGTGATATCTCCGACCGAGGCGGTGCCGCGCTGGCGGACGAGCTGTCGACCATGGGTGGAAAGTCGATATTTTTCGCGGCCGACGTTGGCGAGGAGTCCCAGGTCCGCGCCATGGTGAGTCATGCCATCGCTACATTCGGCCGACTCGACGGCGCCTTCAACAACGCCGGCATCGACGAAAACCGAAAGCTCATTACCGAACTGACCACAGAGGAGTGGGAGCGGACCATGCGCATCAATGCGCAGGGTATATTCCACTGTATCAAGCATCAATTCCTGGCGATGAAGAACGGTGGATCCATCGTCAATACGTCTTCCGGTCTGGGCATAGTCGCAACTTCCAACTGTGCGGCCTACACCGCCTCCAAACACGCCGTCTGTGGCCTTACCCGTGCCGCCGCGGTCGAGGGTGCCCCATTGGGCATCCGGGTGAACGCCGTTCTTCCCGGAATCGTGCGGACGCCCATGCAGGAGCGACAGCACGAAGATATTTTCGAGCCGGAGGTCATGGAGCGCGTGCGTTCGATCCACCTGATCGGCCGTTACTGCGAGCCGGAGGAGGTGGGCTATCTCGCGCGGTGGCTGTTGTCGGATGAGTCCTCATTCGTGACGGGGGCGATGTATACGGTCGATGGCGGTGCGACGGCGTCTGTTTGAGCGGTTTGTAGGCGAGATACATCGCAGACGGGCATGCGCTCAGTTTTGGTGTTGCACACATATGACGGTTTTTCTATACATGCGTCGAATCCGCGTTTGAGGGCGAGCTAGGCCGGTGGGCACGTTGGATTGTCCGAAGGAACCTTCGATCCTCAGGCGCGAACTCGGAAGGGAGGCTTAAGATGGAAGACTCAGCTGTAGTTCAGTCTTTGCGTGACCGCAGTGAAATTATCGATGTCGTTATGCGGTATGCCACAAGCATCGATGGACGGCAGTGGGAGGATTTCGGCAGCTGTTTCACCGACGAAGTGGCTCTTAATGTTTTGGCGACCGGCGGGTGGGTCACTTTGAGCCGCGGCCAAATAATGACCATATGCAGTCGTATATTTGCTCACTATGATGCCACACAACATATCAGCGCCAACCACCAGGTTGTTATCTCCGGCGATGAAGCGACGTGTCTTTCGACATTAAATGCTACACATTATTTGGCGGATGCGCCGGGTGGTCCGATTCAGCGACAGATTGGGTATTATGAATACCACCTGATACGAGCGGGCGGCTGGAAAATCGATCGTTACGTGCAAACAGTGAAGTGGGAAGAAGGCAACCAGGAAATGTTCCGACAGGCGCACCAGGATGTCGGATTGCCGTCTCCCTCTGATCAAGTTGCGGGCGCCCACTAATGGCGGCCGCAGTGAGACCATCTGCACGGGGGCTCGACCTTTGTTTCACTCTCAGGGGTAGTTGAAACAGAGAATTGTAAGCAAGTATTTTTGTAAA
>CAZNNJ010000447.1:0-5213 GCA_964574305.1 uncultured Rhodospirillales bacterium
GGTCGCGTGATGTAGGGGGCGGGGTGGGGGGTTGGAAAGAGGTCCGTTCCTGTGGGTTGTGGACGCACGCCGACCTCTCCCCCGAGGGGCGAGGTCCATGAATGCCGATCGCCAGATAAGGGTCATGTGCTCGTCGTCCGGCGCTTCTCGCCGCGGAAATCATGCGAGTCCGCGCAAGCCTTCGGATCCTCGTCGGGGCGGAAGATCAGGCCCTTCTGGATCTTGGTGGTGGTCGTCACCGGCAGCACGTCGCGGAAGACGATCCAGCCGGGGGTCTTGTAATAGGCGAGCTGGTCCTGGCAGTGGGCGAAGATTTCGTCGGCCAGGGCGCGTGAGCGCTCAATCCCAACTTCCAGCACGACGCAGGCCATCACCTCCTCCTCGCGCAGCTCGTCCTCGATCGGCAGGACGGCGACGGTGTTGACGCTGGGATGGGTGATGATCACCTCCTCGACCTCGGCGGCGGAGATGTTCTCGCCCGAGCGGCGGACGATGTTCTTACGCCGGTCGACGAAATAGAGCATGCCGTCGGGGGCGCGGCGGACCATGTCGCCGGTGTGGAACCAGCCGTTGTTCCACACCTCGTCGGTCGCCTTGGGGTCCTTGAGATAACCGGAGAAGAAGCCCTTGCGAGGATCGGGCCCGGCGAAGCGGACGACGAGCTGGCCGACATCGCCCTCGGGCACATCGCGGTCGTGGTCGTCGACCAGCCTTGCCTCCAGCCCGTCATAGGGGCGGCCGATGGCGCGGGTGGTGGTCTGGCGCGGCTCGACATGGTCGGACAGGATGCGCCCGGTCTCGGTCATGCCCCAGACCTCGACCATCGGGAAGCCGAAGCGTGCCTCGAACGCATCGTGGAGCGTCGGGTCGACCGAGGCGCCGAGGCCGAACTTGACCGTGTGCAGCTTTTCCTCCGGCACCGGCGCCTGCTTGAACAGGATCGGCGGGATCACGCCCATATAGTGGCAGGCGGTGGCGTGGGTGGCGACCAAGTCCTGCCACCAGCTCTTGGGATGGAACCGGTCGGCGGAGATCAGGCAGCCGGCCGACAGCGTGATCGCCATCAGGCTCAGAACGCCGGAATTCATATGGAAGACCGGGAAGGGATTGAACAGCCGCTCCTCGCCGAAGGTGAAGCTGAGCCGGCCGCCCCGGCGCAGATACCAGCTGCCCGAGGTCAGGAAATACTCGTTCGAGATCATGCAGCCCTTGGCCTTGCCGGTGGTGCCGGAGGTGTAGAGCAAAGCCGCCTCGGTCGTGCGGCCGGGGCTGTCGTCGCGCGGTGCGGGTCGCACGGCTGCGAACCGGTCGGGCAGGGCGTCGGCGGAATAGACTGGCAGGTGCGTCTCGCGCCTTGCGGCGATGGAATTGAGGTCTTCCAGCCGCGTGGCGGAGGCCAGCGCCAAGTCGGCCTCGGAATGGGTAATGGTGTAGAGCAGCTCGTCGGCCATTGCGTCGGGGTTCAGCGGCACGATGCTGGCACCTAGGGAATTCAGCGCGAAGAGATGAAAGAAATGCTCCGGCCGGTTGCCCATCAGCAGGGCGACGCGGTGGCCGTGGCCGATGCCGGATCGGCTATAAAGGTTGCGTAGCGCCTCGATGCGCGCCGCGGCCTCAGCATAGGTGAACTCGGCTCCGTCCGGCAGATAGTCGCGGCCTTGCTTGGCCGGGATGGCGAGGAAGCTCTTGTCCGGATAGGCGGCCACGGTCGCCGTGAAGGCGTCGAAGGCGGTGCTGAATTTCGAAACGTCGACGTCCACGTCTTCCCCAATCTCTTTATACGTAGTGACCTTTGATGGTCATTAAGAGGTCGTATTCGATCTGGCTGGTGTTACGCCCGCAAGCAGCGAACACAACGCTGCGCCGGCCGCCGAACACGTGGCCGTGAGCCTGCATCATGTTGATGACCGCCCAGCGCACCAGCCCGAAAATCTCCCAATAGCGCACTTCGTCCGGATCGACCTTCGGCCCGCCGGCTTCGGTATAGGCCTCATAAAGCGGCGCCCGCTCGCTGAAGCCGCCCACGGGCAGCTTGGAGCCGAACCGCCAGGAGCGGGTGGAGATCCAGCCGAAATCCTCGATGCCGCTGCCGATATGGCTGCATTCCCAGTCCAGCACGGCCGCCAGCCCGTTCGGCCCGACCATGAAATTGCCGTTGCGGAAATCGCCATGGATCAGCACGCGTTTACGCTGCGGCGGCCGATGGGTCTCGAGCCAGCGCAGGCCCAGCTCGATGCCCGGATGCGGCTCGTCATAGAAATCATAGCGCGCGCGCTGCGCCTGGATCGGGTCAGCGCTGTCGGGGATGCGCTCCAGGAACGCGACCTCCGCCAGCGGGATCGCGTTCAGCCGCGCCTCGAACTCCCCCAGGTCGCGCGCCAGCCTGAGCCGCGCCTCCGCCAGGCTGGGATCGTTGATGATCTTCTTCGGCATCGTCTCGCCGGCGACGAAGCCGGTGACGAAGCCGTGGCCCATCCGGTCGGTATCATGATATTCGAACACCGGTTCGGGCACCGGCAGGCCATGGCGAAAGGCGGCCGCCATGATCTGGAACTGGTCCGACGGCGACAGGAACGGGCTGTCCTCGGCGCTATAGGTCTCCTGCCGCGACACCAGTCGGCGGGAGGTGTTGCCCTCGACCAGGTCGAACACCACGGTGCGGTTCGATCCGCCCAATGTCGGCGAGACGATATTGCTGATGCAGGCGCCCTCGCCGAAGCGGCGTTTCACGGCCCGGCTTATGTCGTCGAAGGCGTCGGGCGATTGTGCGGACTGGCTGTTCATGGGCCGGAACTTATAGCTCAGCGGCGCGCGTCAGCAAGCGGGCGAAGCTCATGCCTATTCTTCCAGATTCGGGACATTCGGTTCCCATGGGGACATTAAGCACGAGCCGGCATGCGCGACGGGGTTGCATCGCGTTTCGCCATCTGATGTGTTGCCTTCTGCCGCTCGCCTCGGGCGCGGCGTGGGGGAAACATCTCAAGGTCTGGACCGACACTCTAGAATGGCCGAAACGATCATCGTCATCGGCGCCGGGCATGGCGGCGCGCAACTGGTGGAATCGCTGCGTGGCGGCGGGTTCGACGGCACGATCATCATGATCGGCGACGAGGCCCACCGGCCCTACGACCGCCCCTCGACCTCGAAGGAACTGCTCTCGGGCGGCGTCGAGATGGACCGCGTGTTCCTGAAGCGCGAGCAGTTCTATGCCGACAAGCAGATCGACATTCGGCTCAGCACCACCGTCACCGCCATCGATCGGCACGCCAAGACGGTGACGCTCTCGACCGGCGAGACGCTGGGCTATGACAGGCTGGTGATCGCGACCGGTGCGCGGGCGCGGCGGCTGACCGTGCCCGGCGCGGACCTGGACGGCATCTTCTATCTGCGCAGCCTGGCGGATTCCCAGGCGATCGGCGCGCGGCTGGGGCCGGGCAAGCGGCTCGCCATCATCGGTGCGGGCTATGTCGGGCTGGAGGTCGCGGCCAGCGCCACCAAGCTCGGCTGCACGGTCACGGTGATCGAGGCGCTGGAGCGTGCGCTTGCCCGCGTCGCCGGGGCTGAGATCGCCGATTTCTATCGCGATGCGCACAAGGCCCACGGCGTCGACCTGCATTTCGGCGTGGTGGTCGCGGGCTTCGAGGGCGAGGGCGGGGTCACGGCGGTGAAGCTCACCGACGGCAGCGAGATCGCGGCCGACGTCGTGGTCGTCGGCATCGGCGCGGTGCCCAATGTGGAGCTTGCCATCGCCGCCGGGCTGGCGGTCGAGAACGGCATCGTCGTCGACGATTGCGGCCGCACCACCGACGCGTCGATCTATGCGATCGGTGACGCGACCAACCATCCGAACAACCTGCTGGGCAAGCACCTGCGCCTGGAATCGGTGCCGGCCGCGATGGGCCAGGCCCGGGCGGCCGCCAGCGATATCCTGGGCAACCCCAAGCCGTTCCACGAGCTGCCCTGGTTCTGGTCCGACCAGTACGACCTCAAGCTGCAGATCGCCGGCCTGTCCGAAATCGGCGACCGCGTCGTGCTCCGCGGCAACCCCGCCACCAACCGCTTCGCCGCCTTCTATCTGCGCGAAGGCCGGATCGTCGCGGTGAACTCCGTCAACTCGGCCAAGGATTTCATGGTCGGCAAGAAACTGATCGCCGAAGGCCGCGTGCCGGACGTGGCCAAGCTGTCCAACCCCGAGGTCCCGCTGGCGGAGTGCTGATGGGAATGGTGCGCCGATTTCTGCCCGCTCTCGTCTGCCTGTCGCTATGGTTCGGCGCTGGCGCTGAGGCCGGCACCGTCAAGAAATGGTGTGGCGGGCCCGTGCCCGCCCATGGCGACGAAGAACATGAGGGGCAGATCGTCTCGCTATCCGGCATCCTTATCTGCAAGCCGGAGCTTGGCCCTCCCGGCTGGGGTGAAACCCCCAAGATCGACAGCCACTGGAAAGCCTGGTTCGTCAGGCTCGACTATGCGACGCCGATGATCGTGCCGACTCCCGAGTTCGCGAACAACGACCTGCGAACCAAGATCGAATATGAAATTCAGGTACGCGGAAGGTTTGAGTTCGACGGGACCTACGAGCATCTCAAGGGCAAGCATGTGACGGTGACCGGCCCGCTTGGACAGGGCGCCGAGCCTACGAATCTCGGCGACGCCCAGCTTGAGACGACGGAAATCAAAGTCGCCGGACCGGTGGCCTGTGACGGTAAGGCAGAGCCTTAATTTGTCGGTCGGGTTAGTCTAGCGTAATCCGACATTGAACCAGGGCGGCACCGGTCGTCGGATTTCGCCGCGCTCTATCCATCCTACTCCTGATAAAGCGCCTCGGCTTCCTGGCGGGTGACGACGTGGACGTGCCACACGATCAAGGCATTCAGTTTCGCGCCGGACGTGGTGATGGTGACGATCTCGTCCGGGGCGCGGACCCAGAGGAAGAAGCAGGCGGATTTGTCCTTGGGCCCGCATTTGGCGGCCTCGGGGCATGGGCTGCTCGCGCGTTTCGCACTCGGCCTCGGGCTGCCGCTGCTCTGGATGGCCGTCCTTTCGCCTCCGATCCTGCCCTTCGTCGATCTGATGCTCGACGTGCCGGCGCTCTCGCTCGCGCTGCTCGCGCTCGCGCTCTTCCTCGCCGGCTGCGATCGCGGTCGGCTGGCCGGGGCCGTGGGGGCCGGGCTCGTGGCCGGGATCGCCCTGCAGACGAAGTACACGGCCGCCAC
>CAZNNJ010000448.1:0-5211 GCA_964574305.1 uncultured Rhodospirillales bacterium
GAGCCGCAGTCCGAGACCAACTGGCGCCTGGCCGACAACTACAACGTTCCGCGTTTCTGCTACGTCAACAAGATGGACCGCGCCGGCGCCAATTTCAGCCGCTGCGTCGACATGATCCGCAACCGCCTGGGCGCGACCCCGCTGGTGCTGCAGCTGCCGCTGGGCTCGGAAGACAATTTCCGCGGCATGGTCGACCTCCTGGAGATGAAGGCGCTCGTCTGGTTCTCCGACGACAAGGACGCCAAGTGGGAAATCTGGGACATCACCGACGACCTGGCCGACAAGCTGAAGATCACTGTCGCCGAGGACCGTGAGATCCTGACCAAGATCGCCGAGTACCGCACTCAGCTGGTCGACAACGCGGTCGAGCAGGATGACGAGGCGATGGAGGTCTATCTCGAGACCGGCGAAGCGCCCTCGGTGGACATCCTGAAGCGCTGCATCCGCAAGGGAACGCTGGTCGGCGCCTTCTCGCCGGTGCTGTGCGGCTCGTCCTACAAGAACAAGGGCGTGCAGCAGCTGCTGGACGCCGTCGTCGATTACCTGCCGGCCCCGACCGACGTCGAGGCGATCAAGACGGTGGACCAGGACGGCAACCCGACCGGCGAGCGTATCTGCTCCGACGACGAGCCGTTCGCCGCGCTGGCCTTCAAGGTCATCAACGACAGCTATGGTGCGCTGACCTTCTGCCGGATCTATTCCGGCGTCATCACCAAGGGCATGTCGGTCATCAACTCGACCCGCGGCAAGCGCGAGAAGATCGGCCGCATGGTCGAGATGTTCGCCAAGGAAGCCAACCCGTTCGAAGAGGCCCGCGCCGGCGACATCATCGCCTTCGTCTCGCTGGCCGAGACGGACACGGGCGACACGCTGTGCGACGCCGGCGCTCCGGTGATCCTGGAGCGCATGCGCTTCCCCGACCCGGTCATCTCGGTCTCGGTCGAGGCCAAGACCAAGGGCGACCAGGAGAAGTTCTCCACTGCGCTGGGCAAGATGGTTCGCGCCGACCCGTCGCTGCGTCTGGAGACCGACCGCGACACCGGCCAGACCATCCTGCGCGGCATGGGCGAGCTGCATCTCGAGGTCACGCTCGACCGCATGCGCACCGAGTTCGGCGTGGAGGGCAATATGGGCCGTCCGCAGGTCGCCTATCGCGAGGCGATCACCAAGCCGGTCGAGTATGTCTATACCCACAAGAAGCAGACCGGCGGTTCGGGCCAGTACGCGGAAGTGAAGATCATCTTCAAGCCGCTGGAGCGTGGCCAGGGCTTCGAGTTCGTCGACTCGATCGTCGGCGGCGCGATCCCGCGCGAATTCATTCCTTCGGTCGAAAAGGGCCTGAAGGTCCAGAAGGAAGACGGCGTCCTGGCCGGCTATCCGACGGTCGATTTCAGCGCCGAGCTGATCGACGGCAAGTACCACGACGTGGACTCGAACGCGCTGACCTTCGAAATCGCGGCCCGCGCCTGCTTCCGCGAGGCGCTGCGCCTGGCCGGCCCGATCATCCTCGAGCCGGTGATGAAGGTCGAGGTCGTGACGCCGGACGACAATCTGGGCGACGTCATCGGCGACATCAATCGCCGCCGCGGTCAGATCGTCGGCCAGCTGGAGCGTGGCGCGGCGATCGCGGTGGAGGCGACCGTGCCGCTGTCCGAGATGTTCGGCTATATCGGCCAGCTGCGCGGCATGACCTCGGGCCGCGCGTCCTACACGATGGAATTCTCGCACTACGAGCCGGTGCCCCGGAACGTGCAGGAAGAGATCGTGTCGGGCAAGGCCAAGCCGGCAGCCTAAAGAGACGACGGCCGATGGCGACGCTGCATACATTGGAGCCGCGCCATCGGCCAACTCTGCCCGCCGCCCATGTCGCGGCGACATTCACGCGGACGGAACTGTCGCAGATGCTGTCCATGTACAGCCGCCGCGTCGCCGACGGCGAGTGGCGCGATTACGCCATCGACAATCGCGAAGGCAAGGCGATTTTCTCGATCTTCCGGCGCAGCTTCGAAAGCCCGCTCTTCGCCATCGTGAAGCAGCCGGCCGAGGAATCCCCCGAATATGCCCTGTTCGCCGGCCCCGAGCGACTGGACAGCAACCACTCCCTGTCCGACCTGCTGGCGGCGTTCGAGTCCCGGCCGCGGCTGATTCAGGGCTGAGTCAACTCTCATCAAACATCCGGTTTTGGTTGTCTAACTACACGTCTTTGGGCGTCATTGGCGTATAGTCCTTGCGCGAAGGACGCCATTGGCGTACAAATCCGCGATGTGGACTAGGCCGATCAGCATCGCTGAAACCGCGCTTTTCGCGCGACAGGCCGAAAGCGTCTGGTCGAACGAGGAGCGGACCGTCTTCATCGACTTCATTGCTCGAAATCCCGAGGTCGGCGACCTCATTCCGGATACCGGCGGAGTTCGGAAGGTTCGTTGGAAACGGCAAGGAAGCGGCAAGCGTGGCGGCGTACGGGTGATCTACTTTTATCACCATGTAAATACGCCGCTGTATCTGCTGATGGTCTACGCCAAGGCGCAGCGCGAAGATATGTCGTCAGAGGACAAACGCGCCGTGCAGGGGCTTGTCAGCCGCTTGAAGCACCCCAGCAAAAGCTGAGAAAGGAGATCAGAATGAGCAAATTCGGTGAAGACCTCATTCAAAGCCTGACCGAGGCGGTCGAGCATGCCGAAGGCAAATCGGATAAGGTAAATATCCGGGTCGTCGAGATACCCGACGTCCGCGCCATACGTCGTCATCTGCGCTTGTCGCAGCATCAATTTTCCGCGACCTACCGAATCCCACTAGCAACACTGAAGAATTGGGAGCAGGGACGCCGGCAACCCGATGCGCCGGCCTCTGCCTATCTGCTCGCGATCTCCAAGCGCCCAACCGAAATCAAGGAGGCGCTGGCGGCGTAATTACGCCACGCCGGCCCTTACCGCCTTATCCGCCACGAACACGCTCATCGCGACGTGATAGAGCGTGCTGGCCGGCGCGTTCTTGGTCAGCAGCGCGCCGTCCTCGGCGAAATGGTCCTTCCACAGGCCGGTCTTCATGTCGGCGGCAGTGAGATGGCGGTCGTACATCCAATCGAATGTGACCTGAAGCCGTTCGGCGGCGAGCGGATCGCTGTGTAGGCGCACGGCCTGGGCCTTCGCCGCCTCTGTCAGCGGCCAGGTCCGGCTGCCGGCCTTGATCACCACGCCGTCACCCCGCACCTCGTCGACGATCAGCGCCGGCGGGCGCACGCCGTAGGTGTAGGCCTTGGCCAGCAGCCGGTCGACGATCGGCTGGGTGATCGTGCCGGTCAGGCGCTGATATTCGGTGAGCAGCCAGGCCCATTCCATGTGATGGCCCGGCTCCCACATCGCCTCGGCGCCGCCGATCGGCACCCAGTCATGGTCGAAATATTCGGCGAGGATGCCGGCTTCCGGCCGGAAGAAATGGGTCTTGAGGTATCCGAACTTCTCACCGGCGCGGCCGAGATAGCGCGCCGCCCCAGTCGCCTCATGCAGCGCCAGCAGCGCCTCGAAGAGATGCATATGCGGGTTCTGCCGCAGCACCTCGGGCACGTGCGGATGGCTGTCGAAATAGCCGCCGCGCGGCGCCGTCAGCGCCTCGTCCAGGTAGGCGAGCGTGTCGTCGGCCAGCGCGATCGCTTGGGCATCCTTTGTCAGGCTATAATAGGCCGCCGCCGCCAGCAGCACGAAGGCATGGGCGTAGAGGTCGCGGTTGGCGTCGACGATCCCGCCCTTGGCATCGACCTTGAAGACGAAGCCGGGCTTGCCGTCCGGGCTCCTGTAGCGCTCGACCAGGGCGTTGAAGGCGCTGTCGATCTTGTCCCGGCAGTCGGTCCAGCCGAGCAGCATCGCCCTGGCATAGGTGAAGATCTGCCGCCCCTGCACCGTCAGCCGGCGGGGCGCGGCGGCATCGGGATTACCCTGGAAATCGAGAATTTCGTGAAACCCGCCGCTCGACGGGTCGAAGCCACGATCGATCCACAGCGGCAAACAGTCCTGGGTCAGCCAGGTCCGCATGCGGTCGACGGATTGGACGGTCAGCGGGAAATCCGGGGCGGCGTTTCTCATGGGTAAAGTTTTACCATTTCCTTGGCCCCTCCGTAACCGTCTTAAGCTCTGGCCAACCCCATGATCCGTTGGATCATTTTGCCGCGCCCGCCCGCCGTCCTGGAGATGTCGCGCCACAGCGCGCGGTCCAGCTGCGAGAAATGCCAGTTGCCGAGCTGGCAGCGCGGCGCCAGCGGATAGCCGGCATAGAGCGGCA
Source organism: uncultured Rhodospirillales bacterium (assembly GCA_964574305.1). GTDB lineage: Bacteria > Pseudomonadota > Alphaproteobacteria > BOG-932 > Roseiterribacteraceae > BOG-932. The sequence continues at coordinate 4,276 of CAZNNJ010000448.1, forward strand.
GCTTGAACCGCTTGACGCCGTGACGCCTCAGGAAAGTGCGATCCTCCGCGGATAGAACATCCAACGAGCCCGAACGGTTCGCCTTTTCGACCAGCGCCTTGACCTGGCGTCGATCGGCCTCGAACCGGTCGAGCTTGTCGAGATATCCCGGCAGGTCGTCGATATGGGCGTCCAGCCAACGCTCGACATGCGGCAGCGTGCTGTCCTCGGATTCGAGCTGCTTCGCCACCCGAGCCGCCGCCTCGGTCAGGGCCACTTTCACGTCCTCGTTCACCTGGGCGTATCGCGCCGACACGCCGACGCCCAGCAGCCCGGCCAAGGGCAGGCTGAGCGGACCGACGAGAAACGTCAGCAATATGAACAGGAAATTCGCCGAGCTGCCGGCGCTCTCCTCCATCAGCCCGCCGACATAATGCGAGAACTCGGTCAGATAGCGGCGCTTGAACTCCTGCCGGAGCAGGGTCTCGTTGCGATTGCTGATCATTTCAGATCAACATGATCGCGGGGTGCGCCGGTTCCCAGTGGGACGAATTACCTCAGCGACGCGTTCAGCTTGCCCAGAGCGGCCGAACCTGGGCAGAGCGCCACCTCGTCCAGTTCCTTGAGCGGGGTCTTCACGGTCTTGATGTGGGCGTGCATGTCTTCCGGGTCGGGATCGACATAGAGCAGGCCGGTGACGATCTCGCCCTGGGCATGGTGTTCGGCCAGGAAGCGCTGCGCGGCGACGCGGTCGTTGACGTCGTAATCGCCGGCCAGCTTGCGCAGGCGCAGGATCGAGCCGTCATGCTGCTCGACCTCCTGGACCGAGCCTTCGGCATATTCGGTGGTGATCTCTTCCCGGGGCGTGATCACGTCCAGAAAATTCACCGCCTCGTTATGCTCGCGCACATAGTCGAAGCTCTTGGTCGAGCCGGCATGGTTGTTGAAGGCGACGCA
>CAZNNJ010000449.1:0-5204 GCA_964574305.1 uncultured Rhodospirillales bacterium
GGCTTGAAATCACCGACGGGGGCATGGCCGGCGGGGTCACGGTCGGCAGCGGTGCAACCCTCCTGGTCGATAGCGGCGGTCAGACCGGCGGCGTGACATTGGCCAAGGGCGGGATCGAGGCTGTCGCCTATGTTTCGTCGGGTTCCGCCATCAGCAGTTCGACCGTGCTCGGTGCATTTACCCAAACCGTCGCCTCCGGCGGCACGGCCACCGCGACGGCCGTTCTCAATTCCGGTATCGAACGCGTCTATGGAACCGAGACATCCGGAGTCGTTTCGAACGGCGGAGAACTCGATGTCTTAGCCGGAGGTGTGGCGAACGGCGTTACCGTGAAGAGCGGCGGGGTGATCGTCCTGTCCGGCGGCCAGGTCAGCGGACTGACCGTCGAGAGCGGCGGGGTGATCGTCCTGTCCAGCGGCCAGGTCAGCGGACTGACGGTCGAGAGCGGCGGAAAGGAAGCGATCGCCGTCGTTGCGTCCGGCGCGACGGTCAGCGGTTCATTCGTTTACAGCCGATATGGGCAGACTGTGCTGTTCGGGGGCACAACGGTCGACACGGACGTGCTGGAAGGCGGGGAGCAAGTCGTCTCGGGAACCGCGGTTGCGACCAACCTCCATAGCGGCGCCGGCCAAGCCGTGTTCGGCACGGCGAGCGGGACCATAATCGGCCATTTCAGCACGCAAACCGTCGGCGGTTTCGCGACGGGCGCGATCGTCAGCAGCGGCGGACGACAAGTTATCGACGGCGGCACCGCCGTGGGAACCGACATCAAGGCCGGCGGCTCTCAAACCGTCGCCGTCGGCGGTTTCGCGTCGGGTGGTATGATCGAGAGCGGAGGAACACAGCTCCTGGAGGGATATCGCTACTATCGCGGCTCCGCGATGGGAGCGACCGTCAGCGGCGGAAGCCAGATCGTGAATGGCGGCTTTGCCAGCGGCACCGTGATCGAAGCCGGCGGCACACAGTTCCTCGGCGGCTTTCAGAACCAACCCATCAGCGCGATCGCCATAGACACGACGATCGCGAACGGCGGCGTTCAGGTCATCAGCGCGACCCGCTATGCGCGCCAATTCGGCATTGCCCAGGGCACCACCGTCGAAGGCGGCGGCGTGCAGCTGGTCAAAGGCGGCCAGGCCGTCTACACGACCGTCGAAAGCGGGGGCGAGATCGTCTTTGCCGGCGGGACCGTCAGCGATCTGGTGATCGAGAGCGGCGGAATAGAGGCCGCCGGCCGGGGCGGAAACATCAGTGGATCGACCGTCAGCGCAGGGGTGTCGTTGTACGTCTCGTCGGGCGGGCGCGCGCTCGATGACACGGTCTTGAGCGGCGGCCGGATATTCTATGGTGGCGGTAAGGTCAGCGGGCTCAAGGTCGCCAGCGGCGGCATCGAGGTCGTCAAGTCCGGCGTGACGGTGAGCGGACTTGCGATCGGCAACGGGGTTTTGCTCAACGTTTCCTCGGGCGGCACCGCCAGCAATACGACGATCGGGTCCGGCGGCAGGGAGGATGTGTTTCATGGCGGCCATGCCGCCGGAACCACGAAGTTCGGCAAGGACGCCGAGCTCATCCTGGGGGCGAGGACCGGTTTTGCGGTTGCCGTGTCGGGTTTCAGGGCGACCGACACGATCGAACTTGCCGACTACCAGTTCGGCCCGTCGCTCAAGCATTCCTTCGTCGAGAACGCGGCCAAAACCAAGGGCGTGCTGACGATCACCGAGGGCGGGCTCAAACTCACCATCACCCTGTTCGGCCAGTACGCCGCCGCCGGCTTCCATTTCGCCAAGGCCGGGGCCGGCACTGCGGTCACCTACAGCGCGCCAACCAGCGCGCATGTCGCCGCGCTGGCGGTGGCGCATGGATAGCGGCCTATAAGCGATAGTCCGCATTCCCCGCCGAACCGTAATTCTGTATAAGATCGCGGAAATGGCTGCGGCCAAAGCGTGAAATCAGGACCTGGGCCGTATGGCCCGGCGGGATAATGGCGTCCGAGTGACTGGCACTGATCTTTCCGAAAACGCGCTCGGCGCGTTCATATTCGCCGGCGCCGCGCTGGGAGTTCCCCTCGACCGCACGGAGCTGACGCAGAAATACTTGAATGTCGCCGGCGCGTTCGGCGTCAGCGAGATTCTGCGCGCGGCCAAGGCCGCCGAGCTCAAGGCCCGCCACGTCACCATTGCGCGCGACCGGCTGCAGCGCCAGCCGATGCCGGCGCTGGCAATCCTGAAGGACGGGCGTTTCTGGGTCGTCGGCCTGATCTCGGACGACAAGGTCCTGATCCAGGACCCGGCCCAGTCCAAGCCCGAGCATCTGTCGCGGGAAGAGTTCGAGGGCCTGTGGTCCGGCCGGATGATCCTGCTGGCCCGGCGCGCCAAGACCCAGGGCGAGGCGCCGACCTTCAACCTGCGCTGGTTCGTCACCGCGGTTCAGCGCTATCGCCGGGCGCTCAGCGAGGTGCTGGTCGCCTCCTTCTTCATCCAGCTGATCGGGCTGGCCTCGCCTTTGTTCTTCCAGGTCGTGGTCGACAAGGTCCTGGTCCATCGCGGCCTGTCGACGCTCGACGTGCTGATGATCGGGCTCGGCATCATCTCTGTCTTCGAGGTCGTGCTGGGGACGCTCAGGACCTATCTGTTCAGCCACACCACCAACCGCATCGATGTCGAGCTCGGCGCCAGGGTGTTCGACCATCTGCTCGGTCTGCCGATCGGCTATTTCGCCAACCGCCGGGTGGGCGACAGCGTGGCCCGGGTGCGCGAGCTGGAGACGATCCGCACCTTCATCACCGGCTCGTCGCTGACCTTGACCATCGACCTGTTCTTCACCCTGGTGTTCCTGGGCGTGATGTTCCTCTACAGCGCGACCTTGACCTGGATCGTCATCGGCTCCTTGCCGATCTATGTCGCGATCAGCCTGATCGCGACCCCGATCTTCCGTGTGCGGCTGGACGAAAAATTCGCCCGCGGCGCCGAGAACCAGGCCTTCCTGGTCGAGGCCGTGTCCGGCGCCGAGACCTTGAAGGCCATGGCGATCGAGCCGCAGATGCAGCGCCGGTGGGAGGAGCAGCTCGCCGCCTATATCCGCTCCTCGTTCTCGGTCCAGAACCTGGGCAATGTCGCGAGCCAGGGCGTGCAGTTCGTCAACAAGGCAACCATCGTACTGACGCTCTATATGGGCGCCAAGGCGGTGATCGACGGCGGCATGACGGTGGGCGAGCTGGTCGCCTTCAACATGCTGTCGGCCCGGGTCGCCGCGCCCGTGCTGCGCATCGCCCAGATCTGGCAGGATTTCCAGCAGACCCGAATCTCGGTGGAGCGGCTGGGCGACATCCTCAACACCCCGCGCGAGATGGGCCAGCGCAGCGCCGCCTCGCTGCCGCCGATCAAGGGCGCGATCCGGTTCGAGCATGTCACCTTCCGCTATCGCCTGGACTCCCAGCCGGTGCTGAACGACGTGTCGCTGGACATCCAGCCCGGCCAGATGATCGGCATCGTCGGCCAGTCGGGCTCGGGCAAGTCGACGCTCGCCAAGCTGGTGCAGCGGCTCTACACGCCGGAAACCGGCCGGGTCGTCGTCGACGGCGTCGACCTCGCGATGGTCGATACTGCGTGGCTCAGGCGCCAGATCGGCGTGGTGCTGCAGGAAAGCGTGCTGTTCAACCGCACCGCGCGCGAGAATATCGCGCTGGCCGATCCCGGCGCCTCGATGGAACGCGTGATCGAGGCGGCGGAGCTGGCCGGCGCCCATGAGTTCATCCTCGAGCTGCCGCACGGCTACGACACGCGGATCGGGGAGCGCGGCGCCTCGCTGTCGGGCGGGCAGCGCCAGCGCATCGCCATCGCCCGGGCGCTGATGACCAACCCGCGCATCCTGATCTTCGACGAGGCGACCAGCGCGCTCGACTATGAAAGCGAGCGGATCGTGCAGGACAATATGCGCCGCATCGCCGCCGGCCGCACCGTGATGGTCATCGCCCACCGGCTGTCGACCATCCGCCGGGCCGACCGCATCATCACCATCGAGAAGGGCCGCATCGTCGAGGACGGCACGCATGACGAGCTGATCCGGCAGAGCGGGCGCTATGCCCAGCTGCACCGGCTGCAGGCGGGGATCACCGATGTCATCTGAACCGTCGAAGCATGACGGGGGCAAACCCGACGGCGGAAAGCTCGAGCTGGGCAAGCTGATCAAGTTCCCGCGCATCCAGATGCCGCGCCGGGCCGACGAGGAGCTGGAATTCCTGCCGGCGGCGCTGGAGCTGATCGAGACGCCGGCCTCGCCGCTCGGCCGCACCATGATGTGGGCGATCATCGCGCTCGCCACCGTCGCCTTCCTGTGGGCCTGCTTCGGCAAGGTCGACATCATCGCCACCGCCCCGGGCCGGGTCATCCCGTCGGGCCAGATCAAGCTGATCCAGCCGTTCGAGATCGGGGTGGTGAAGGCGATCCATGTCACCGACGGCGACCGGGTGAAGGCCGGCGACGTGCTGATCGAGCTCGACCGCACCACCAACCAGGCCGACCAGGAGCGCGTTGCCCGCGACCTCGTGCAATCCCAGCTGGATGTGGCCCGCCTTTCCGCCGCCTTGGCCGGCAATGCTGACAGCTTCGCGGCCCCGGCGGGCGCCGATGCCGGCCTTACCGCGGCGTCGCGCCGCCAGCTGGTCGAGATGCTGACCCAGCACCAGGCCAAGATCGACGGCATCGTCCATCAGATCACCGCCAAGACGGCGGAGCGCGACGAGGCCAGGGCGACCATCGTCAAGGTCGAGGCCTCGCTGCCGATCGTCCAGAAGCGGGTCGACATCTATGAGAAGCTGGCCGCCAACCAGTACAGCTCAAAGGTCGCGGCGCTGGAGGCCGAGCAGCAGCTGGTCGAGGCGCGCGACAACCGCGCGGTCGCAAAGCATCAGCTCGAAGGCGCCGAGGCGTCCATCGCCGCGCTTCAGCAGCAGAAGCAGGAGGCCGACGCCGAGTTCCGTGCCCAGACCTTGGACGACCTTGCCAAGGCCAGGCAGAAGCTGGCCGAACTCGACCAGGAGCAGATCAAGGCGGCTCAGAAGACCGAGCTGCAGACCTTGAAGGCCCCGGTCGACGGCACGGTCGAGCAGCAGGCCGTCCATACGGTGGGCGGCGTGGTGACCCCGGCCCAGACCATGATGGTGGTGGTGCCGGAAGGGTCCAAGCTGCAGATCGAGGCGATGCTGCCAA
>CAZNNJ010000450.1:0-1718 GCA_964574305.1 uncultured Rhodospirillales bacterium
TCGACCGTCTCGTCGAGGTCACGCTTCCACTTGTCCCTCGCCTCAGGTGTCGTCGAGCCCCAGATCGGCTTGTCCCAGGCGGTAGGGTTGTTGACGAAGCAGCCCATCTCCATGCCGTGGCGGGCCAGCGCCTCGCCCATCGCCTTCTGGGTCTCGATGGGGCGCACCTTCAGCGAATTGTCCTCGATGCCGGCGAAGCCGAGGCTTGCCAGGAATTCGATCTGCCTGACCGGGTCCGGGCCGGCGCTGTTCACGAACAGCGGGATGTTGGGGGCCGCCAGCCCGACATGCGGCGCATAGCGCATCTTCCACGGATGCTTGTCGGTCATATTTTTCCCCAGCGGCGCTTTGGCATGGCTGTTTATCGTGGCGGGCGGCGGTAACATCAAGCATGTTCGGCGCTTCGAGGGGGCGCGCACCATGAGAGCCAACCAGCACCGTATCGGCATCGATCTCGGCGGCACCAAGATCGCCGGCATCGCCCTCAATCCGGAGGGGCGGCTCTGCGCCGAGGCGCGGGTGCCGACGCCGCGCGACGATTACCGGGCGACCTTGCAGGCCGTGTCCGACCTGGCCGATGAGCTGGAGCGGCAGGCCAATGTGGTGCGCGGGCATGGCTGGGTCGGAATCGGCATGCCGGGCGCACTGTCGCTCTCGACCGGGCTGGTCAAAAACGCCAACTCCACCTGGCTCAACGGCAAGCCGTTCGACAAGGATGTCGCCGCCGTGCTGAAGCGGCCGGTGCGTATCGCCAACGACGCCAACTGCCTGGCGGTGTCGGAGGCGACGGACGGGGCAGGGGCGGGCAGGCATGTCGTGTTCGGCGTGATCCTGGGCACAGGCTGCGGCGGCGGCATAGCCATCGACGGCGTGCCGGTCACAGGTCTCAACGCCATTGCCGGCGAATGGGGCCACAATCCGCTGCCCTGGCCGACGCCGGAGGAATATCCCGGGCCGAAATGCTATTGCGGCAAGCATGGCTGCATCGAGATGTGGCTGTCCGGCCCCGGGATCGCCGCGGACCATCTGGCCGTGACCGGCGTTGCGCTGGACAGCGTCGCCATCGCCCGGGCGGCCGAGGCCGGCGATGGGGTGGCTCGGGCGACCCTGGATCGGCACCGCAATCGGCTGGCGCGGTCGCTGGCCAGCGTGATCAATATACTCGACCCCGATATCGTCGTGATCGGCGGCGGGGTTTCGCAACTTCCTGGCTTGTATGAGCCGCTGCCGGCGCTGCTCGCTGAATGGTGCTTCTCCGATGGCGTGTTCACGCCGGTGGTGCCGGCGCTGCACGGCGACGCCAGCGGGGTCAGGGGCGCCGCCTGGCTGTGGCCTCGCCAGAGTTTGGAGCATCGCTGATGACGATCCTGTTCAGCCATACCGCCTGCGCCCTGCACAATCCCGGCCCGGGCCATCCGGAACGGCCCGAGCGGCTGCAGGCCGTGCTGGCCGCGCTCGATCATCCCGAGTTCGCCGGCCTCGACCGGCGGATGGCGCCGGTCGCGACCGCCGAGCAGATCACCCGCGTCCACGATGCCGGGTATGTTCTGGCGCTGCTGGAGAGCGTACCGCAGAACGGCATGGTGCGGGTCGACGCCGACACGGTGAAGTCGCCGGCCTCCGGCCATCGCCGCCTGCCGGCTTCCGGGCCTTCGGGCCCCCCGGTCACTTCCGTTGTCCCAGGCGAGTCCGCCAACCCCTTTCCCCCCCTTCCCCCC
>CAZNNJ010000450.1:1728-5203 GCA_964574305.1 uncultured Rhodospirillales bacterium
GCGGGGGTGTTGGCCGTCGTGAATTTGGACGTTCAGAACGTCAACGGCACCCAGCCCATGACCGCTGGCCGGCCCGGCTGGCTCTATGCCTCGACCCACCAATATCCCTACTATCCGGGCACCGGCTCGGTGCGCGAGCGTGGGCCGCACAACAACATCGTCAACGCGCCGCTCAAGTCAGGCGACGGCAGCGCCGAGTTCCGCGCCGCCTTCGAGGAGGCCATCCTGCCCGCGCTCGACCGCTTCCGCCCCGAGCTGCTGATGATCTCAGCCGGCTTCGACGCCCACCGCCGCGACCCGCTGGCTTCGATAGACCTGGATGAAGACGACTTTGCCTGGGCGACAAAGGTGCTGGCGGACGTTGCCCGCCGCCACGCCGGCGGCCGGATCGTCTCGCTGCTGGAGGGCGGCTACGACCTGACCGCGCTCGCAGCCTCGGCGGCGGCACATGTGAAAGTCCTGATGCAGTCCTGAACGATCCCAGCCGGTCGAGAGCCAATCATGCACCGCCTTTTTCCATTTCTGCTGCTGGTACTGATGGCGTTGCCGGCCCGGGCGGGCGATGACGGCCTGAAACCCTTGGCGGACGCCCTGGCCAAGGTCCGGGGAACGCATGGCGTCAATGAATTGTACGACGCCGGGCCGGAGCTGAGTCTGGTCAAGCAGGCGCTGCGAGTTTGGCTGGAGCCTCAGCTTCCGGACGAGCCGAAGCCGAATGCCGACGGCAGCGTGATCTTCCCCTCGCAAAGCGATTACGACGCGCTGGCCAACCGCCTCAACGCGGCCCTGGCGCGCGCCGGGCTTACCTGCGGGGATGAGGCTTCTCCAAAGGACCCGTGCTCGAATGACGACGCGGGAGGATTCAATGCGCGCGGCTATGTGGGCGGTGTCAGCATCTCTTCCCAGGATAGTGACCGCTACCTGCTGGTTGTGACCGACGTTGGCATGCAGTGCGGCTTCGACAATTCCCTCTATGTCTATGAGCGCGGCGCTGACCGGAAATGGCAGCTGCTGCTGGCGAGCGAGCAGGACGATTACGGCAAGGACAAATACAGTCCGCAGCATTTCCTCTCGATCAGCGTGTCCCGCTCAGTTGTGGCCTGGAACAAACCGGCGCCGCCACCGCTTGTGCTGACCTTGGGCTATTCGCCTTGGTGTTCGTCCAACTGGCACTCCCTTTTTACACGGCTCTGGCGGGCAACGCCGGCAACGCCGACGCCTGCGGCGCTGATCGACAGGACGGATTCGCTGTTCATGGGCGACTACGACATCGCGTCGGCGCGGCTCACCCGGGAGGATGTGCTGGTGGAGTTCCGGGGTGCAAGCATCGATGGCGGAACGTTCATCCGGTCGCATGTCGAGCATTATCGGATCGGCAAAGACGACAAACCTGAGCGCATCGCGCCGGTCGCCCTCAACCCCAACGATTTCATCGAGGAATGGCTGACGAACGATTGGGCGGAGGCACAGCGCTGGATCGATCCCGGCCCTGGCGTGGCGATTTCGGAGGCGCTACACGGCTCCCTCAGGAAAGGCCTCGTCGAGTTCCCCGGGCCGGCGAAACGATGCCGATCCGACGCCACGCTCTGGCAGGTGAGCTTCGCTAGCCGCGAAGACGCGAAGGACGACGCGCCGGGGCCACCGAAGTATTTCCTCGTTCGCTGGATGGCGCCTTATCTCTTCACCTTGGCGGACTTACGGCGCAAACCGTCTCCCGGCTGCGACCAGGACGACGAGAGGCCGGACGACATCGGCACGCTCTTTCCGGAGGAAGGCTGGAAGCCCTGAACTTGGCTCAGTTACTTCCGGCGCCGCCTGACCGACGTCGGCAGGGCCGCCATCGAAAAACCGATGAGCACCGCGAAGATGCCGGCGATGTTGAGGTCGGCGCGGAGCGGGGTGACATACATCGGCGCGGTTAAGTGTCCCTGCGCGATCTCCATTGTCTGGCCGGTCTCGGGGTTCGGCGTGGGCGACTGGCCGTGATGGGCCCAGATCACCAGGGCGAAGCCGCCGGCGAAAAGCGCGAAGCCAAGGACGCTGAACAGCCTGCCCGGCATCAGCGCTTCACCGGCCCTTCGCGCCAGTTCGAAACCGCGCCATTGGCCGGGTAGAAGAAGCGCCAGGGATGGTAATGGTTTTCGGCGGTGAAGGGATCGGCGAACTTGTCGCCGACCAAGTCCTGGCGGACGAAGAAGGAATTCACCCCCGCGACGCTGCAGCCGACCAGCGTATAGCCGCGCCTGCCCAGCATGATTTCCAGCGCCTTCAGCGAGGCGCCGGTGCGGTCGTCCAGCCCCTCCCAGACATAATCGTCCTTGCGCGCCATCTTCCAGTCGATATGCGGCGGGATATTGGCGTTGTATTCGGCGCAGATCACCCGCGGCGCCACCGCGCTGATATTCTCCAGGAAGTGGTAGTCGTTGCCGTCGAGATCGACCGCCAGCAGGTCGATCTCGCCGGAGAAGCCGGCGTCGCGGATGATGCCGTCGATGTTGCCGACGGTGATGAATTCGCGCCGCGCCACCAGTTGGCCGCGCTCCAGCTCGGGCTTCCAGGCCAGGTCCAGCGTCGGCAGGAAGGCGTCGCTGCCGTCGATCCACAGGCCCTTCCAGCCCTGCATCAGGAGGAAGCCGGTGCAGTTCTCGGTGCCGTTGCCGGCGCCGAACTCCACGCACTGCCGGTTGGTCGTGCCGATACGGCGGAAAATCTCGGCGATGATGCCGTCTTCGTCATACTGGGAATGGACCTTGAAGCCGCTGCGCTCCAGCCGGCGCGGGTCGTCGAAGCGCGGGTCGGCGACGATGTCGAGGATCTGCTCGCGCGCCTGCATCTGTGCCATCAGCCCGGCATGGCGGGCGCTTGCCTCGAGCGCGGTCGAGATGCGGTCCAGATGGGTTTCGAGGTTGGCCAGCCGCGCCTCGACCCGGGTCAACGTGCTCAAATGCTGCTCGGACTGCAGGATGGATCGGCCGACCAGGCCCAGGCGTGTCTTGAAATTCGACCAGGCGCTCATCGCTGCTCCCTCGGGTCCCGCTCATGCGGCGGTGGCCGGTCTTCTAGCGCGCCGCGCCGATTCAGCGCCAGATTTTCTTTGTTCGCGAAGGTCCAGACATACCAAGGGCCCCGACAGCGCGCCGTAGCGCTCCATCGGGTCCCGTTGGCCGACTGCTACTCGTTACCGGACTGGGTGGTCTGGCTATAGGTGGTCGTACGGGAACCGTACGGAGTCTCGGTATTGCTGCGCACGGTATGCTCCACCGTCTGGCCGTTCTGTGTCGTCACATGCTCCTCGCGGTAGGACGATCCCACCGGCGGTGGAGCATATTCCGGCTGGACGGAGCGCTGGACCGTCGTCGTCGTGGTCTGCGGCGGCGGCATGATCACCGTCGGCTGGGTCACGGTCGTGGTCCGCGTGGTTCTCGTGTCGTACGCGGGTTGGTTTACCGTGGTGGTCCGGGTCGTGCTGCTCTCA
>CAZNNJ010000451.1:0-5193 GCA_964574305.1 uncultured Rhodospirillales bacterium
GTGGCTGGTTTTGGCGTTGCGCGGCCCGGGGGCCGGGCCGTACCCCGCGCCGGCCTTGGGGCATGTGACCGCCGGCCGGTCCCTCGCGGAAGCGGCGGCGGTGGCCGCTCTGCCGATGTGGCTGCGCAAGCTGCCGCGGGAGACTTTCACTGGCCCGATCCCGAAACTGCCCGACGGCGCGCTGTTTCGACGGCAGATCGCCAATCACCTTCCCTCACGCAAGCTCGCGCCTGCCTGGCTGCGGACCGTGGCGGACATCGCCGAGTTCGCCCATGAGCCCGTGGCGGTGTGGGTCGCGCGCGAGCTTGTCCGCGAGCCGCAGCGTGTGAAATCCGCCCGCTTTCGGCGGATCGGTCTCTGGGTGTGGTTTTCCGGCCAGCCGACGACCTTCGGGTATGGGCTGATCGACAAGCCATGGACGCCGGACATGCGCATCGGGCCGGCCATCGAGGCCGCGGAAACTTGGAAAGAGCTGATCGAGCTGCATCTCGAACTCGGCCCCCGGCCGATCGCCGACATGTGGCTCAACCCAGGCCAGGTGGACGGCTACGACTTCCTGCCATTGGATACCTCCGCCGCCATCGCGGAAGAGGCGGCGGCCATGAGGAATTGCCTTCGCACCTATGGCGACAGCCTGGCGCATGACTACGCGCGGCTTTGGAGCGTGCGACGGGACGGCGAACGCATCGCCACGCTGAAGGTCGGCTGCGTTCGCGGCGATCCGCTGCTGAATATCGCGGAGCTCAAAGGCCCTGGAAACATAATGGCGCCGCGCGAGCTATGGTGGACGGCCCGCCGGTGGCTGCACACGCACGACTTGCCGCAAATCGAAGCCGAGCGCCGCAAATGGGGCACGGCGACGCTCGACCGTGCCACCTGGCTGTCGCTTTGGCGGCCCTATTGGCTGGCCACGCGCCATATCCCGGAATGGCTGCCGATCAGGCCGTCACGCAGGGCGCTCAGCGTGCTGTAAGCCCGTGCAGACGAGATCTGCCTCAATGCCGCATCAGGACCGGCAGTTCCGCATGATGCAGCACGTACCGCGTGACACCGCCGAACATCATTTCGCGAAGCGGGCTGTGGGCATAAGCCCCCATGACGAGTACATCCGCGCCAAATCCTTGCGCGCGTTCGAGCAGGGTCTGACCGAAGGGGTCGGAGCCGATGGCGAGCGGACAGAGCCGCGCGTTGATTTCACGTTCGGCCAAAGCCATCGGAAGACCGGCCGGCGGCTCGCTGCCGCGATATCCCGTCAGCACGGTGATATCGTCCGCATCCGAGAAATAGCGCATCGCCGGAATCACCGCCTTGATAGCCCGGCCATCGTCCCTCCACGCGATCGCGACATGCCTGCCCAGCGTCCCCGAACGAAAACCAGGCGGGATGAAGAGCACCGGCCGATGGCAATCGAACAAGGCCGCGTGGACGACATCTTTCGCCAGCTGACTGACGGGCTTGGAGAGGCGGTCGACGATGATCAGATCGGCTGTGCTGCCGTGCAGCTTGGCTTCCCTGCCCGCAGCCCCCTCTTTATCGATCCACTCGAAACTATGCCCGGCTCCAGCGATTTCGCTGGTCCATCGGTCGTAAATCCTTCGCAACCTCTCCGTCCGGTCGCATTCTTCCTGCCTGATTTTCTCACAATCCGCCTGCGACAGTATCTGCTCGGTCGGCAGTATGGTGGCTTCCGGCGGAATGCGGACCGCCATGACTTCGAACCGGACATGCCCCACCGTGCCCGCGACGGCGCCGGCCGCCCGAAGCAGCTGCGGCGCCGTTTCCGGCCGCGAGAGATAGACGAGAAAGACCTCGGTCATCTCATGCGCTCCTGGAGCCGTTCATCAAGACGGCGGCGATGTGGCCGAAGGTCACGAAAGCCAGGCACAGTGCGACCGACAGCCCGATATTGGCCAGTGCATGCAGCCAGCGCCCCTCGCGGGCCAGGTCGAGCGTCTGCAGGCTGAAGGACGAGAAGGTGGTGAAGCCGCCGCAGATGCCGACCATGACGAACGCACGCGCGTCGTTCGGCACGGTCACGCTTCCACCCGCCGCCGTCAGCGTTCCGAAGAAAGCGATGAGGAACGAACCGATGATATTGATCAGGATCGTGCCCCATGGAAAGCCGGGTCCGGTCAATGCGGTCACGGTAAGAGCCAGCCAATATCGCGCGACTCCGCCGAGCGCGCTGCCAATACCAACCCAAAAATATGTCAATTGTTCACGCTCCGCTGAAAGGTCAGGAGATTAAGGCTGTCCAATCGGTTTGAACTCAGGCTTCGACGGTCGAATGTTCTGCCCTGGCGGCATCGGCGTTCATCGCGATGATACCGGGGCCGACAATCGGATCGGGCTTCAATCCGACCTGCGCGCCGATGTCGTTCGGCTTTACGAAAGCCGTGCCGACCGAAGTCAGGAAACGGCCTGCGCGGCAACAACCTCGAGTGCATGGAAATGCCCTCTTTTTTTCAGTCACAGAAAAGTCACATCCATAATCATAAAATTTACTCGGCAGTTGCATCAAATCACAATAAATGTCTGCTGATCGATGGTCTTGATGGGCACGGAACATTAACTTGTCCCAACGGTCGACCGCCTGAACCATTAGATTGAGATGTCGCGAAAATATCCTGTTTTTTAGGCTTCGGAGCACTTGTAGTTGCCGCAGAACAGTCCGACTGAACCCTCGATTGTCTCTTTGAGGTACCGCTTTTTGTATCCATATGATCCAAACGAGATAACGTGGCGTTTACCAATTATGAATTAAATTAATGCCGAAATCGTCCGTTATGGAATTCGGCCTCGAATCCCCAGATCAACAATAGCCGAACCATATAACATAACAATAGCGAGCGAGAGTTGGCGGTATAACGAGGGGATGATGCAACAAGAAATGCGCCTAAACAGGCGCTCTGGTATTGCAGCTTTGGCTGGTATTTGGGTCACGTTCGGTTTTCAGCCTGCATTTTCTCAAACATTGCAGGAAGCCCTGAGTGCTGCCTATCGGAACAACCCAACGCTGCTGGCGGAACGCGCCCAACTCCGGGCCGTGGATGAACATGTCGCTCAGGCGCTTTCCGGTTGGCGTCCGACAGTCCAGATCGCAGCCGATGCCCGCACGGAGCGCAAAGCCGTATCGGAAGCCCCAGGCGGAAGACCCAATCCCTTCGCCATCGGCGATCATTCGTATTTTGCAAGCGATTACGGAATGGCGGTAAAGCAGCCGATCTACCGCGGCGGGCGCACCGTCGCCGCGACGGCCCAGGCGATGGCCGAGGTCGAAGCCGAGCGGGCGCATCTGGACTCGATCGAGCAGTCGGTAATGCTCAATGCGGCAACCGACTATTTCGATGTCGTTTGCGATCAGGGACTCGTTGCGCTAGCGATCGAATATGAACGTTCGACGACTTCCGAAGCCGAAAGAACACGGCAGATGTTCAAAGCGGGAGCGATCACGGCCACGGATCTTGCCGAGGCGGACACCGCGGCTGTCCACGCCAAGGCGATCCGCCGGCAGGAGATGCTCGCCCTCGATGTATCCCGTACCAATTTCAAGCGCGACACGGGCGTTGCCGCCCAGGAATTGAAAGCCGCCCCGTTTCCGCTCGCGCTGCCGGCGAGCCGCGGTGAGGCACTTGATTTCGGGGCCGAGGCTAATCCCGACCTTCTTACAGCGGTGAACATGGCGAAGGCTGGCAGCCAGGCCATCGATGTAGCCCGCGGAGGGCTGTTGCCGACCATCAATCTCATCGGGTCCATCGGCCACAGGGACAATTATCCGTTCGAGCGTCGGCGGGAAGACGGCGCCGCGATCGGCATCGAAATATCGATACCTCTCTATGACGGCGGCACCAGCCATTCCCTGGTTCGCGAGGCCACACAAGTTCATAGCGCGCTCGAACGCAGGAGCGACGCGGAGCGGGGAGCAGTGGCGGCTGCGGCCGGTTCCGCCTGGGACCGCCTTCAGGCCACGACGGACGATACCGAGCTGGCACGCAAGACGAGCGAAGGAAGCGCCGCGATCGTCACCGGTATGGAAAAGGAATTCGCGATCGGCAAGCGGTCCGTGCGGGAACTTTTCGACGCGATGGATGCTCTTTTAAAATCGCGGATCGCCTTTCTGCAGGCTCAACACGACGAGGCTGTCGCGCATTTTGCCCTGGCCTTCACCGTGGGGCAGTTGAACGCCCGCCACCTGCAGCTTCCCGTCGAATATTACGACCCTGCCGCGCACCTCGAAGCCGTTAGAAACCGGTGGTTCGGCAGCGGAGACCAACCGTGAACCCGCCGGTGTCGATATGAACGCTCTCAACCGACCCACAATCATCCCGGCAAGCGATGAGCAGGGGCTGTACGCGCGTCAGGTGTCGGACTTTCCAGGCGGCGGAAGGCAGATTCCGGAACCAGGCGCAGATGAGAGGTCCGCACCTCGAATAAGGATGCCCGCCGTCGCCACGATCGGCGGTGCCAGATATCGTATTCATGACTGGGGCGTCGACGGGATCACGCTGGACGACGGCGCCCCAGAAGGACGGCTGGGCGATCGCTGCGAAGTCACGCTGCAGTTGATGTTCGATGCCTTTCGGCTGACCTTCGAATTGACCGCCCGCGTAAGCCGGGTCGTCGACGGCGGAGCCCGCGAATTCACGTTCGTCGACCTGAGGCCGGAGCACGCAAGCGCAATCAAACATGTCGTCGACGGGTGGCTGGCGGGAGAGGCAACGCCGTTCAGCGCGGCGACGACAGGCTTCGGCGCGGCGTCCCCCGCCGCCGATCTTCACGGGACGGGGGCGCTGGTCAAATATTCCCGGCTCTACCGGCTTAGCGCCGGGCTGGCCGTTTGCTTCCTGGTGCTCGTCGCCCTCGGGACAGCCGCAGTCAATCGCCTATTGACCGTCACTTCCCAATACGCGGCGGTCGCCGCCGACCTTACACAGGTCCGCGCGGAGCAAGACGGTGTTCTCGCCGACGCCCAGGTTGCCGCCGGCCAGCGTGTGAAGAAGGGGACGCTTCTCGGCTATATGCATCCGGCCGTAAGTCAGCAGGAGCGTGAGGCCATCGCCGCGCAGGTCGCGGTGGTGACTGCGCGTCTGCATCAGGAGCAATCGGCGCTGAGCGACGCCAATTCAGGGTTCCACAACTTCCAGTCGGTTGCCTCGACGAGCTACAAATCAGCGAAGGATGAACGGCTTGCGC
>CAZNNJ010000452.1:0-5190 GCA_964574305.1 uncultured Rhodospirillales bacterium
GCCGAACGTCAAAACCCTCGCCCCATCAAACCGTTAGCGGTTAATCACGGACGACGCGAGAAGAACATCAAGCATTGGTCGCGCGCCTGGAAGGTCGGGCTGATCCTCGAGCAGAATCCCGGCTGGGCGGATTTGTACGATCAGTTGATTTGATGTCCCTGCACCGCCTCACCATACCGTCATGGCCGGGCTTGACCCGGCCATCCACGGGACGCCGCAAGCGCGAATGCCCGGCGTCGGCACCGGCGGAACCGCGTGGATGCCCGGGTCAAGCCCGGGCATGACGAACTAAAAGAGGATAGAAGCGGTCGGCGCCATGTAATCACCACCCGTCGAACAGCCAGTGCTGGAAGGCCCAGTCGTGGAAGCCGATATGGTAGATCGCGCTGGGCAGCCAGCTATACATCCTTAAGACCCCGTGGCCGGTCGCCATCGCCAGGTCGAACAGCAGCGGCTTGGCCTCCGGCCAGCTTTGCGGCATCGATTTGCCGGTAAGGGCGGTCTGCCAGAGCGGTATTGCGAGGATGACGCCTTGTGTAGCGCCGGCGGTGATATAGGTCCTGATCAGTCCGAAGCGTGATGCCATTTATTCCGCTGCCTTCGTAAGGGCTGGTTCACGCTCTTCCCTAGCATGAATCCAGTCCTCCGACTGCATTTCTATTAAGCGGCTGGCGGTTCGCTCGAATTCGGTCGCGTGCAATCCTTGGGAATACAGAAACTCGGGCAGGCAGTCAGCACTGGCGATCAGCCGGGTGCCGTGGTCGTAGAGCACGTCGACCAGGGTGATCAGCCGCCGCGCCTCGTTGCGCTGGTCGGCCGCCAGCCGGGGCAGATGAGAGACGATCACCGTGTCGTAATGCTCGACCAGCGCCAGATAGTCGGCGGCCGACAGCGCCTCGCTGATGAGCTCGGACGCCTGGAACCAGGCGACCTTGGGACCGGCCCTGGGAATGTTCAGATGGCGCCCGCCCTCGACCGCGATGGTCGCCGGATGCGGCGCCGCGCCGGCCGCCAGATCGCGGAAGATGCGGCCGAGCTCGGCCTCGGCGGCTTCGTCGGCCGGCACCAGATAGACTCGCCGCCCATGCATCCTGCCCTGTCGGTGGTCGTTCGGCCCGGCGACCTCGAAGACATCGACCTTGGTCTTCAGCAGGGCGATAAAGGGCAGGAACAGCGCGCGCTGCAGCCCGTCCTTATAGAGATTGTCGGGCACGGTGTTCGAGGTCGCGACCACGATCACCCCACCGGCGAACAGGCCGGTGAACAGCCGGCCCAGCACCATCGCGTCGGCGATGTCGGTGATCTGGAATTCGTCGAAGCAAAGAAGGCGGACATCGCCGGCGATCTCCTTCGCCAGTATGTCGACCGCATCGCCGTGGCCCTGGCCCCGCAGCACATGCAACCGCGCATGGACCTCCAGCATGAAGGCGGCGAAATGGACACGGCGTTTCCTGGGCTCGGTCGCGGCGTCGAAGAACAGGTCCATCAGCATGGTCTTGCCGCGCCCGACCGGACCCCACAGGTACAGGCCGCGTGGGCCTGCGGGTTTTTCGCCGAACAATCTGCCGAAAAAGCTTTTCTTGGGGGGCTGGGCGGCGAGGTCATGCCAGAGCGTATCCAGCCGCGCCGCGGCACGTTCCTGGGCGGAATCCGGCGCCAGCGTGCCCGATGCGACACGGTCATGATAGGCGGCGAGCGGGCCGTCCGCAGGACTCATCGATTTCCGCAATGCAGCAATAGAAACGCCGCCGTTTCCTAACCGAAAGCGCAGTGCGAGGCAAATTCACGGGCGCTCCAGCAGGGGCCCCCCGGCCTCGCCGTCCGTCGTGACCCACAGATGCGGCAGGCCCAGCTCGGTGAGCCACGCCGGCCCCTCCGCCTCGCGCAGCATGCCGATGGTCGAGGCGCTGCCGGCGACGACGCAGAGGTCGCTCACCACCGTGACCGCGGCCATATGGCGGACCGGCCAGCCGGTGACGGGGTTCAGGATATGGCCGTAGCGCACGCCGTCGAAGACGATGCAGCGCTCATAGTCGCCGCTGCTGGCGAGCGCGCCCTCGCGCATCGCGATGGATTCGAGGACGCCGTCCTTTTGCCTCGGGTGGCGGATGCCGATCTTCCAGGCGCCGCCATCCGCGCCGCCATCCGCCCTGGGGCCGACGACGCTTATGTCGCCGCCCAGATTGACCACCGCGTTGGGCACGCCCGCGTTCCGGCACAGCATCGCCGCCCGGTCGACTGCGTATTCCTTGACGATCCCGCCGAAATCGATCTCCATCCCGGCCACCGGGAAGCTCAGCACCGGCGGCGTCCAGTCCAGCCGATGCCACCCGACCCGGTCGAGCAGCGCGGCGATCGCCGAAGCCTCGGGCGGCCGGGCGCCGTCGAACCGTCCCCAGGCGCGCCGCAGGATACCGGAGGTGATGTCGAACAACCCGCCGCTCTGCGCATGACAGGTGGCGGCGTAGTTGAGCAGCTGGGCGGTCTCGTCATCGACCGTAATCCTGCCGCCCTCCGCAGCGACCCGGTTGATCTGGGAGAGGAAGCTGGTCTCGCGATAGCGCGAATAGAGCGCCTCGAGCCGCTCGACATCGGCGATCACCAGGCCCGAGACATGCGCCGCCTCGGCCGCGCCGGAGACGAACATCTGGATTTCGCAGGGCGAGCCCATCGCCTTGAACGGCACGCGGTGGAATTCGAGATGTCGTGTCACGCCACACTCAGAATGCAGCATCCCATGTCAGCGACAAGGCTCCCGTGCGGGCCCGCTGATAGCCGTTCACGTCGTCCACCACCGGCTGCAGCCACTCGATGCTCAGCCTGTTGCCGGCGAAGGCGCCGCTCGGCACCGTCGCGCTGACCCCGAAGCCGACATCGGCGAAGCGGCCGCCATAGCTGCCGGGCTGGTCCATCGGCCCCAGCACGGTCTGCGGCTGGACGACATAGGTATAGAGCGGCACCGGCTCCCCGTTCACGATCTTATAGCCGTTCTGCATCTGCGTGACATGCGGTTTGAAGGCCCCATGGACGCGGCCCAGCGAGGTGCCGACGCCGCGGATCGAGGCCGACAGCCAGTCGAACAGCTGGTAGCCGGCCCAGACCGTGCCTTGCACCTTGTCGCCCAGGCGATAGCCGGAATCGTTCTGCGATTGCAGCCGCTTCACCGCGCTCACCTGGCCGCCCCAGAAGAAGCGGTCGGCGCCGCCGCGATAGGTCAGCGTCGGCACCAGGTCGACCGTGCCGCTGCCGGGCTGCAGGAAATAGCTCAGGAAGTCGCGTTCCTTGTTGACCCGCTTGTCGGTGCTGCCGGTCGGCAGGCTGAGGCCGATGGCGCCCGTCAGCGTGCCGCCGCCCATCATGCCATCTGGGGGTAGAGGCAGTTTCTTCAGCACATAGAGCCCGGTATCGCCCAGGCCACTGCTGGTATGGAAGAAGGAGGGCGGGATGGTGCCGCCGCCCGGGCGCGGACCGACGCCGGGCGGGGCTATGACGCCGCCGCCATTGCCCAGATCGGTCTCGTCCAGATGCAGGTCGACGAACTGCGGCGACAGCTGAAGCGTCCATCCGGCGAGCGGCGCGTAGAGAATGTCGAGCGTGGTGTCGTGCGCATAGGCGCCGGCCACCCGCCGCGAGCAGGGCTTGCCGCCGCAAACCAGCCTGGTGATGGCGGCGTCCGGGACCGTGTCCGTTCCATGCAGCGTGTCGCCGCCCTGGATGCCGTAATCGTGATGCAGGCTGAAGGCGAAATCGCCCTGGTCGGCCAGCAGGCGGGTGAAGCGCACCCCGGCCGGGGTGGTGTCGGCCTTCGGCGGCAACCCGCCGGCGTCGTCGGTTCCGCCTCCGCCCAATAGCTTGCCGTCGCGGTAGTCCTCCAGCCCCGTACGCCCGGCGAGGTCGAATTTCAGGGTCGCGTAGACAGTGTAGGAATGCAGGTCGGCGTAATTGGCGGCCCCGCCGCCACCCAGCTTCAGCGAGCCGGAGCGATAGGAATAATCCGCGCCGACCTCGACCCGCAGGGAATCGCTCAGCTGCTTGTCGATCGCCAGCTGCGCGGTCGCCACGCCGAAGCCGGAGAGGCGCTCGTCGCTGGAATAATGCTGGATGGCGATCTTGCTGAAATCGATCTGCGCCGGCAGCTCCGGATTGCGCGGCAGCTTCACGGGGAAGGCCTGGTTGAACAGGAAATACGGCTTGTAGAAATCCGCCGCCGACTGGGAGTAGTAGCGCGCGCCCGGAACGATCATCCAGCCGTCGCCCAGTGGCTGGTAGAGGCTGAGGTCGATCGTGTGGGCGTCGATGCCCCAGTCGTCGTGGAAGAAGCGGTAGTCGAGATGCACCGCCGCGTCGGTGTCGTCCAGATACTGGACATAGCGCACGTCGAAGCTCCACTGGTTGCGCAGGCGCGGCCGCTCTTCCAGCACTCCTTTCAGGAACACGGTTCTGAGGCGGGTGGAATCGATGAATTGGTGCGGGTCGTCGAAGGCGAATTCCGTCGCCTTGTAGGGGTCGGACAGATAGCCGGTGCTGTGCGTATAGGCGATATTGCCGGCGATCAGCGCATTCTGGCTCAATATCTGGGTGATGCCGGCATTCGCCGAGACGTCGTGCCGGCTGCCATAGAGATAGCTTTCGTTGCCTTTCAGCCTGATCTGGTTGGTATAGGCGCCGAAATCGGCGGCGGTGTTGGAGGCCAGCGAGGCGGCGATGTCGCTGTAGGTGAAGCTCAAACCCCAGCTCAGCACGGTCAGCTTCTGGTTGAGGTCGAGCTGGCCGGCGGTGTTGATGAAATAGGACTTGTAGTCGGGCTCGTCCGACAGGCCGGCGCCGAGGCTGGCGGTCGTGCTGTCCCAGCGATAGCCGATCCTGCCCGATATCTCCCGCCTTGTCTCGGGCGAGGCGGAGGAGACGATGTCGACCAGGCGGGAGTCGCGCACCGTGGGATAGGTCCGGCCGTTGAAGATATTGTAGTTGGCGACGACCGGCCGGTGCTTCAGGTCGGTGGCGTAATAGTTCGGGATCGATGCGCCGGTCAGTATCTGGGCCCCGATCGCGGCATGCGGCACCGTCGTCACCGGGGTGGCGCCCGACCAGGTGTCCTGGCTGTAATCCAGGCCGAACAGCACCCGGTCGGCCAGCGATCCCTGCGCCGCCAATGACAGGCTGTCGGCCTCCAGCGGCTTCGGCTTGACG
>CAZNNJ010000453.1:0-5190 GCA_964574305.1 uncultured Rhodospirillales bacterium
CGAGGCGATGCTGGCGATCGCCCGCGAATATCTCGCCTTCACCGGCCGGCACCGCAACCGCTGGGCCGCGACATTGGAGTTCAAATCAGGCGGGCCGCACAATTTCCAGGACGAGTTCCCGGCCAGCGTCAGCCGCCTGGTGGCGGAGGTCGAGCGCGCCATGGCCCCCCTCTTCCCGCCCGGCCGCGAGGCCGACCGGCGCCTCGCCGCCGCGGTGCTGTGGGCCAGCCTGGAGGGCATCAACACGCTGACCGCCGCCGACAATCTGCACATGGTCGCGCCGACCACCGCCTGGGACATGGCGCAGTCGCTGGTGGTGAATTACATGGCAGGATTGAAGCAGGCCCGGCGCGCGTCATCCTCCTAAGTGCCAGCAGACAACTTTCTGCCTAAGGCGCTTTATGATATACAATAATGATATCATCGTGGGAATCTGACATGCGCATCTTGGTCGATCTCGGCGACGGTCAAATCCAGGCGCTCGACGCGATGTCGAGGCAGGGGAAAAGATCGCGTGCAGCGCTGATCCGTGACGCCGTCGGCGAGTATCTTTCGCGGCGCAGACCTAAGCAAACGACCGCGGCATTCGGCCTTTGGAGCGAAGGCCGGGTCGATGGGCTGGCCTATCAGGAAAAGATCCGCGCCGAATGGTGAAGGCGCTGTTCGATACGAATATCCTGATCGACTACTTGAACGGCGTGCCGGCCGCGCGGGACGAGCTCGACCGCTACGAAGACAAAGCAATCAGCATTGTCACATGGATGGAGGTCCTTGCCGGCGCGACATCCAAGGTCGAAGACGCAACCCGGGCATTCCTCGACGGATTCGAGATCGTCGCGCTCGACAATCCTATCGCCGAACGCGCTGTCGCGCTGAGGAAAAGCAACAAGATAAAGCTGCCGGATGCGATCATCCTGGCGTCGGCCGAAGCGAACGCGCGCCTGCTCGTCACGCGAAACACGAAGGATTTCAGGGTGTCCGACCCAGGTGTGCGCGTGCCATATGTAATTTGAGATCGAAGAGCTCATGGTCACCGACCACGCCTGGGCTATGTCGCAATCGCGGGTGGCAGACGGCATGGCCGGGCTGAAGCAAAAGCAAAAATAGGTGGGGCCGATGCCTCGGACGATTTTCTATCTCGGCGGCGATTCCTATCCCGGCGAGCAGGACTGGGAGGATGCGCTGGGCGGCCTGCTGGAAGGCGAGGCGCGCTTCGTGCGCCATCCGGAATTCCACCGCCCCTGGACGCTCGGCAGCCTGCCCGGCATCGATGCACGGCTGGCCATGGTGGCGGAAGCGGTCGGCCGCGCCGGTGGCGATGACGAGATATTCCTGATCGGTCGCTCGTCCGGCGCCAGGGTCGCCACGCTCTTCGCCGCACAAAACCCGCGCGTGGCGGCGGTCGTATGCCTGTTCTATCCCTTCAGGATGCCCGGCATGCGGATCGAGCCCGAGCGGTTCATGCATCTCGCCACGCTGAAGACCCCGACCCTGATCCTGCAAGGGGCGAGCGATGAGTATGGAGGGAACGAGCTGACGGAAAACTATGCGCTGTCGGAAGCGATCCGGCTCCGCTTCGTACCGGGCGATCACCAGCTGCGGCCGAGCAGCCCGTCCGGACGCCACCTCCTCACGCTCATTCCGCCCTATATCGGCGGCGGCTGGCGCGATGCCGGCCAGAACATGGCAGCCTTCGATGAGGGCTTCTATCTTCAGGCCTATCCCGGCATCGCCGAGGCAGTCGCCGACGGCCGTTGCGCCTCCGGCGCCGACCATTTCCGCGCCTGCGGGCGGCGCGAGGGCAGGCGATACCGGATGCGGGTCGAGGCGGTGTGAACCGCCTCGGTCCGTGCAGCCGTGATGGGAAAGCATCCAATGGC
This sequence comes from uncultured Rhodospirillales bacterium, assembly GCA_964574305.1. Taxonomy (GTDB): domain Bacteria; phylum Pseudomonadota; class Alphaproteobacteria; order BOG-932; family Roseiterribacteraceae; genus BOG-932. The sequence continues at coordinate 1,881 of CAZNNJ010000453.1, forward strand.
ACGGACTATCTTCTTCGCCGGCGGCGATTCCTACCCCGCCGACCGTCCGGCCGAAAATCTTCCGCGCACGGCGCTGGAGAGCCCGGATACGGATTTCCTGACGCATGGCGAGATCTTCACCGCCGCGAACGGGACCGCCGGGCCGGGCAGGATCGACCAGAAGGCAAAGGTGCTGGAGCAGGCGATCCGCCGCCTGGACCCACGCCGGGAGGTCTTCCTGATCGGCCGCTCGGCCGGCGCGCGGGCCATGACCCTGGCGGCCCAGCGCTGCCGGGTCGCCGCCATCGTCTGCGTCTTCTACCCTTTCCGCCAGCCGCAGCGTCAGCTCGAACCCAGGCGCTTCGCCCACCTGCGTACGCTGACTGCGCCGACCCTGCTGCTGCAGGGCATCGATGACGAGTATGGCGGGGCGGAGATCACCGAGAACTACCACCTCTCCGAGTGCGTCCGCGTAAAGCTCGTCGCCGGCCACCACCGCACCAAGCTTGCCGAGGCCGAAGGCGCCGACATCGTTCCCCTGATCCTCGACTTCGTCGCGGGCGGCTGGCGCGAGAACGGCCGGGAGCTGGAGGGGTTCGATGAGGATTTCTATCTGGGCCTGTATCCAGACGTGGCCGAGGCGGTTGTCGCCGGGCAGTTCGCCTCGGGTGAGGACCATTTCCGCCAGGTGGGGCGGAAGAAGTGCAGGATGTATCGGGTGCGGTATGAGGGAGGACCGTAGGGTGGGAAAGCGAAGCTTAACCCACCAGCCGCGCCAAGCGCGGCATCCTGCGTTGATGGACACACCCGATGTCGGGAACCGCTTCGCTATCCCGACCTACCCCCTCACTCTCACTGCGCCAGATCACGCTCATCGAACGGCTCGAAGAAATCCGGCCCTGGACCGAGCTTACCTTCCAGTATACCGATCCTGAACGGCGTCTGCCGAACGGGAGCCAGCCGCACTGCAGGCCTGCCATTCTTGACAATAACGACATCCTCGCCAGCGAGGGCCGCGTCGATAAGTTTGGACAGATGGGTCCTCGCCGTGTGGATCGTGAATTCTTGGGTCATCTCGCCTCTGTCGCCCAGACCAGTTGCCACATCTTAAAGCACCAAAACCTTCTTCCTGCGCCGATTCCCGAATTATTCTTTGTAGATCGGGGCCATTCGCTAAAGCTGTAATGATACCCAAGCAGCTTCGTGATCTTCTTATAAAGATCGATTGGAAAATAGTCAGTCGTGCTCAAAGCGCAGCATTTGCCGCCAATGATGAACGCGCTGCCTTGATTGACCGAATAAACACGCTGGAAAAACAGATTGCCGGCTTCGAAGCGTGGGAAGCTGAGAAGGAGCGATACCAGTTGACTGAGATTGCTCCACAAATGTTTGCCTATGTGATTAAGCCGGAAGCCCAAGGCGCCGATCCATCACATTGGATATGTCCCGCCTGTTTTCAGGACGGCAAGAAATCAATTCTCCAAGGCTTCGAATCCGGCACCTATGGATGGCAACACACCTGCCCCTCCTGCAAACTAGAGATTAATACCGGATATTCGACCGTGGTTTCTCAGCCTACATGATAGCAAGCGTGGAGCAGATGAGCGCAGCGTAATTGGCCAATCCAGCGGCGACGCACACAGTTGGCGGATTACGCTCCGCTCATCCGCCCTACAAAATCACCGCCGCTTGCCCCGCCACTGCTTCTTCGGCTGCTGCGCGATTCTCTGCGCCAGCGGCATGTCGCGGCGGTTGCCGAGGCCCACCGGGGCCGGGTTGCCGGCGATGTCCAGCTCCGACGCCTCCAGGCGCTTGATCTCGTCGCGGAGCCGCGCGGCTTCCTCGAATTCCAGGTCGGCGGCGGCGGCGCGCATCCGTTTTTCCAGGTCGGCGATGTGGGCCTTCAGGTTGTGGCCGACGAGGTTGCCGCCCTCGGCATTGACCGTGACGGTGACGCGGTCGGCGCGTTCATAGACGCTGTTGAGGATGTCGGCGATGTCCTTGCGCACGCTTTCGGGCGTGATGCCGTTGGCGGCGTTGTAGAGCTGCTGCTTCTCGCGCCGGCGTTCGGTCTCCTCCATTGCCGCCTTCATGCTTTCGGTGATGGTGTCGGCATAGAGAATGGCGCGGCCGTCGACATTGCGGGCGGCGCGACCGATGGTCTGGATGAGGGATGTGCGGCTGCGCAGGAAGCCTTCCTTGTCGGCATCCAGGATCGCGACGGTCGAGCATTCCGGAATGTCCAGCCCTTCACGCAGCAGGTTGATGCCGATCAGCACGTCGAACACGCCGAGCCTGAGGTCACGGATGATCTCGATCCGCTCCAGCGTGTCGACATCGGAATGGACATAGCGGACCTTGATCCCATGCTCGTGCAGATATTCGGTCAGCGCCTCGGCCATCCGCTTGGTGAGCGTGGTGACCAGCACGCGCTGGCCCTTGGCGGCGCAATCGCGGCATTCGGCCATCACGTCGTCGACCTGGGTGGCTGTCGGACGGATGATGATGATCGGATCGATCAGCCCGGTCGGGCGGACCAGCTGCTCGGTGAAGGCGCCGCCGGTGCGCTCCATCTCCCACGGGCCGGGCGTGGCCGAGACGAAGACCGATTGCGGCCGCATCGCGTCCCATTCCTCGAACTTCAACGGCCGGTTGTCGATGCAGGACGGCAGGCGGAAGCCGTATTCCGACAGCACCGTCTTGCGGCGGAAGTCGCCCCAATACATGCCGCCGATCTGGGGCACGGTGACGTGCCCCTCATCCACCACCAGCAGGGCGTCCTTGGGCAGATATTCGAACAGGGTCGGCGGCGGCTCGCCCGGCTTGCGGCCCGACAGATAGCGGGAATAGTTCTCGATGCCGGCGCATGAGCCCGTGGCCTGGATCATCTCCAGGTCGAACATGGTGCGCTGCTCCAGCCGCTGCGCCTCCAACAGCTTGCCTTCGGCATACAGCTCCTCCAGCCGGATCTTGAGGTCGGCGGCGATCTGCTTCACCGCCTGCTGCAGGGTCGGCTTGGGCGTCACATAGTGGCTGTTGGCATAGACATGGACCTCGCCCAGCCGGGCGTGCTTCTCGCCGGTCAGCGGGTCGAACTCGTCGATCGCCTCGATCTCGTCGCCGAACAGGGTGATGCGCCAGGCGCGGTCGTCCAGGTGGGCGGGGAACAGCTCGATCGTGTCGCCGCGGGCGCGGAAGGCGCCGCGGGCAAAACCCATGTCGTTGCGGCGATATTGCAGCTCGACCAGCCGGGCGAGCAGATCGGTGCGCGACACCATCTGGCCGACGGTCAGGCGCAAGGTCATCGCCGAATAGGTCTCGACCGAGCCGA
>CAZNNJ010000454.1:0-5175 GCA_964574305.1 uncultured Rhodospirillales bacterium
TGGCGGGATGCGCCTTGAGGAAGGCGACTATGCCGGCATCGTCGAAATTCCCGTTCCACAGCATCGGGAAATAATCCATCCGGTACCGGCTGCGGTAATCGGCGGGCACCTTCGTGTTCGGCGCGGAGCCCCAGTTGTACCACCAGGTCACGCCTGGGGAGAGCGCGCTCAGGTCCCCCGGGGCGGCGAGATCGTAGGCGACGCCCCGCTTGGCGCTCGCCGCCAGCGCGGCCGCGGGGACCAGGGCCATCGCCATCGCGAGACATAGTCCGCGTATCGGCCGTCGCAAAAGCATCCGCGTCTCCGGTCTCACAGAGAGTTCAGGAAGGCTAGCAGATCGGCGCGGTCTTGTGTGCTCAAAGCCTCGAAGGCCTGGCGGCTCCTCTGCGCCTCGCCGTCATGCCATTCGATCGCCTCCAGCAGCGTGCGGGCACGGCCGTCATGCAGGTAACGGACATTGTTGGCCGAACCGGTGACCGTGCCGCTCTGGACATAGGGCAGATAGCCGAGCCCCCACAGCGGCTGGGTCCGCCACATGCCCGGCTGGGCCTGACCCTGCGGCAGCGTATCCGCCAGCCCCGGCCCCATGTCGTGCAGCAGCAGGTCGGTATAGGGGTGGATCACCTGGTTGCGCAGCTCGGCGAGCGGATGGGTGTTGCCGGTCCTGAGCTGCGGCACGTGGCAGGCCGAGCAGTTCGCCTGGGCGAACAGCCTGGCTCCATGTGCGATCTGGGTGGGATTCACCTTATGCAGGGCCGGCACGAACACGCCCGCCGGATAGCCGCTCAAGACGCTGCGCGGCGCCGGCACGCCGAGCAGGCTCAGATACTGGGAAAAGCGCTCGATCTCCGTTTCCGACACGTCCGGTGTTGCCGTCGCGGTCCGGCAATTCGCCGCGCCTTTCTGGCACGACCGGGACGGAAACACCGTGGAGGTCACGCCGATATCCTCGATCAGCGCCTCGGCCGATTGCTGGCGCAGGCTCTGCTTGGCCGCCTTCCAGCCGAAACGGCCCAGCTGCGTCTGCCCGGTTTCGGGATTGGTGACGAAGTTCGGCACGCCCTTAACGCCGTCGCCGTTGGCGTCGTTCGGGTCGGCCAGGGCCAGGATCGTCTTCTCGGGAACGGCCTCCAGCAGGCCCAGCCCGATCAGCTGCGGCGCCTGCCTGACCGAGAATTCTTTCGGTACGGGACCGCTGAACTTGTAGACGGGCTTCCTCAACTGGACGACCGTGCCGTCGGACAAGGTGCGGCTGCTCGCCCTGTATGACGCGACCGTCACGCCGTAATCCGGCGCGCCCGAAACACTCGTGTCCTGCAGCACGTTGAGGCCATAGGTCGGGTCGGGACCCGTGCCGCCGGTTTTCGCGGGCGCGCCGGTCAGCACGCCCATCGCATCCAGCCGCGCCCCGACGCTGGCCGCCGGGCTGCGCCCCTCGCCGACATGGCAGGAGACGCAGGAAGCCTGGTTATAGCGTGGCCCCAGCTGGCCGATATGCTGGGTGAAGACCGGGTTCTCGTCCGAGAACTCGGAATGCCGGCCAGTCAGGAACGATGTGTGGAACAGGCGGCGCCCCTCGACGAAGCGCTGGGTGTCGCCGATACCGATATTGTTCGCCATCTGCTCGAACGCGCGCATCGGCTCGCTCGAGTAATTGTAGGAAACCGTGGTTGCGCCGCCCAGCAGGGTGGATGCGGGCAGCGGAGCCGAATCCAGGCGGGGGGCGATGCCGTACCAGGGCTTCAGACCCACTCCCGCCAGATAGAGCTGCTCGAACGAGTAATAGCGCGAGCCGCCGCCGTCGATCACCGCGGTCTGGGTGTTGGGATAGCGCTGCAGGAATTCCGCTGGGGCCAGCTCGATCCGGTCGCCGATCTTGAGCGGGCTGTGCGGATCGGTGCGCCAGTTCGAATTCACCACCATCTCGCAATTCTGCAACGGCTGCCCGGCGGTGCAGATCGGCTTGCCGCCCTGCGTCGGATTGTTGAACCCGTAATTCAGCGCCCAGCCATAGCCGGTCACGTTCGGGTCGGCCTCATTGCGGAACAGGCTGAAGGTGGTTCCGTCGAACGTGCCCTTGTTGACGACCAGGAAGAACTCGATCGAATTGCCGCCGCCGGTCAGATGGTCATGGATTTCGATGCCGTAGGTGCGGTTCTGGAAATAGAAGGACGGATAGATGTAGTACAACCCGGCCTGCTCCGCCGTATTGTCCCAAGGCTCCCGCGCATGCCGCCCGACCGGCCGCATGCCCATCCGGGTCACCAGCGTGCCGTCCGCCTCGCGATACTGGATCTGCTCGGTCAGGGGCGTTCCCGCGGGATAGAGCGGCGCGTAGCTCGGCGTGCCGGCCGGAGCGGTGCCGCTGAAGGCGGTCGCCCCGAGAAGGGAAAACACCGTCCAATATGTCCGGGTAAAAATATTCATGAGGGGAAATCCATTTTGATATGGACTGGATCAACGGTTCCGATCCGGGATCGCGCTGTGATTATGGTGTTTAGCCGGCGCGGTCGGGCATTCCTTATGGCTGTTATTTCCGCCTCCGGCTGTGACCAGTCGGTGACTGGCGTACGCAATCCGGATTAATCAGACTCCGCGTAAAAGCGCTGTTATGCGAATGCGCCTTGGCGCTCCGAGCCGTAGGACGGGTTTCGCTGCGCTCTACCCATCCTTCAAGCTACGAGCCGATCCCCATCGCCGCCCGTTCCTTGTAGATCGGGTCGTCCCTGTCGCGCCGGCCGACCGCCCAGCTGGGGTCGAAGGCGGGGGCGTCGGGCGGGACGTCGGTCATCAGGCTGGAATCGAAGGCGACGGTGCGCCTGGCGATCCTCTACTCGCCGCCGCGCCGCTCGAACCGGTCGATATAGCGGGCCCAGGCGAGCGAATCGGTGGCCGAGCCCTGGCCGCCCGCGACCCCGCCGGTGAAGGCAGCGAGCGCGGCCTTGCCTTCCGCCGAATAGCGCAGGGTGGCGAAGATATAGGTCTCGGCCAGCGCGCTGTCCGGCCCGGCGAACTCGATCAGCATGTTGCTGACCAGATGCATCGAGAAGGGGATGCCGCGATGCCGGTCGGTCAGCCAGGCGATCAGCGCATCGACGCCGCCGACGAACGGGCCGTGATTGTCGATCGCATCCGGATGGAAGACGCTGCGTATGCCCCCTGCGTCCAGCCGGTCCACCGCCCGGCACCAGCGATACATCACGTCCTGGATCTGGGCCCGGTCGGCCAGCCTTTCGGGCGAATAGTCGCCTGTCATTCCACTCCCCTCCGAATCCCGTCATGCTCGGCCGATGTTCGACGCACTCACCCTTTTCGGCCTGTTCGCCGTCACCGCCATGCTGGTCACCTACGCCCTGGAGGACCGCAGCTGCTGGTTCACGCTCGCCTTCGCCGGCGCCTGCTGGCTGGGCTCGGCCTACGGCTTCCTCCAGGGCGCCTGGCCGTTCGGGCTGGTCGAGGCGATCTGGGGGCTGGTCGCGATCCGCCGCTGGGCTAACCGCGCATCGTGATCCCGCCGTCGACACTGATCACCTGGCCGTTGATCCAGTCGCCGTCGTCCGACATCAGCATGGCGACAGTGGAGGCGATGTCCGCCGGCCGGCCGAGGCGGACGCTGCGGCCCAGCGCCAGCATCTCGTCCTGCCGTTCCCGCGGCATGTTGGCGAGCGCATTGTCGGTCATCACCAGGCCCGGGGCGATGGCGTTGGAGCGGATGCCGTTCTTGCCCCAGCGCGAGGCAACATGGCGCATCAGCGCATTGATGCCTGACTTGGACACAGCATAGGCAACCCGCACCGGCTCGCCGACATAGGCGGCGCCCGACGAGGTGTAGACGATCGCGCCGCCGCCGCGCTTCAGCAGGGCAGGAATGGCGTGGCGGGTGCACAGCAGATGGCCGCGCAGATTGATCGCCATCGTCCTGTCCCAGATATCGAGCTCGAGATCGACCGCGTCGCTGTCGGAAAGGCACAGCGACAGGTCGGCGGCATTGGCATGCATGCAGTCGATACCGCCATAGGTCTCGACCGCGGTATCGACCAGATGCTTGACCGACGCGTCGTCCGAGACATCGAAGGCGACCGCCGTGGCCGTGCCCCCGCCGGCCCTGATCTTTTCGGCCAGCTTCTCAGCGGTGCCGATATTCACATCGCCGATGACGACCTTGACGCCTTCCTCGGCCAGCCTGTCCGCCGTTGCCGCCCCGATCCCGGTCGCCCCACCGGCGATCACCGCCACCTTCCCCTTCAGTCCCCGCATGTCCGCTCTCCCTGATGTCTTTGCGTCTTTATGGGGGACATTTCGTGGGATGGGTAGAGCGGCGCGAAACCCGATTAGCCACAGATTGCACAGATTAACGCAGATGATGATTCTCGCTGCGCGGCTCTCCGCCGCCGAAGGCGGCAATATCCGGATTTAATCTGTGTCATCTGTGGCTAATTCTTATCGGCGGGTTTGCCCCGCTCGACCCATCCCGCTGCATCGGAAATCCCGACATTTTTTCTTGTTGAATCTGCCGGAATTATCGGTAGCAGTGAGGGCATAAGCGTCATCCAGCCCACGGGACGTCCATGCCGAACACGGCCGGGAAGGCATATGCGATGAACGTCGTGACCCCGATGTCGCCGTGGGCGACGGGGTTGCAGCGATTTATCTTCATGATCGCCCGGGCCATGCCCAGCACGCTGAAGGGTCTCTTGGGCCTCAAGATGATCCATTTCGCCCGCTGGGTGCTGATCAGGCGCGACCAGTGGCCGGATATGGGGCAGGGGAAGCAGACGCTGCAATACGACTACATGCTGTTCTGCTCGAACTTCAACGGCACCTGGGACCAGTATATCGACGCCTTCTCGGACGGCATTCCGGACGGGCTGGACCTGTTCTGGTACGCCAGCCTGAAATACCCGCATTCGATCCCGATCTCGGCCTTCAAGAGCTACATCACCTATAACCAGGTCGATACCGACTATTACTACAACGCCTATCCCCGCGCCACCACCAATGACGCGAAGGCAGCGTTGCGCGTTCAGGCGGCTCTGGAAGAATTTGCGAAAAACAGCCAATCGCTGCCACCAGAGGAGTTCGAAAAAGCCTATCGCAACTTTCTGGTTCGGATACAGCCTGATCTTGGTTCCACGGGCATTGCTCCAATAGGAACGTGATGGCAAATCAAAGCGG
>CAZNNJ010000455.1:0-5169 GCA_964574305.1 uncultured Rhodospirillales bacterium
TCCGGAGGAAGCCAGGGCGTTGGATGTGCGCGAGGTCGATCTCGATACGTTGCTCAGCGAATCCGATTATGTCTGCATCAACGCGCCATTAACCCCCGCGTCTCGGCGGATGATCGGGGTACGGGAACTGGGCCTGATGAAGCGCGGCGCCTACCTGATCAATACCGGGCGCGGCCAGATCGTCGACGAGGCTGCACTTTATGCCGCCCTCGCCGAGGGTCGGATCGCCGGCGCGGCGCTGGACGTGTTCGAGCAGGAGCCGGTATCGCCCGACAATCCGATCCTGAAGCTGGAGAATGTCATCGTCTCCCCGCACTCGCTGTGCTGGACCGACGAATGCTATCGCGGCATCGCCGAGAGCGCCTTCCGGGCGATCGCCGCGGTGGCGTCGGGGCGCCGGCCGACCTATCTGGTCAACCCGGCGGCATTGGACCATCCGCGCTGGAGCGGTCAGATCTCCGCGTAAGGCTTGCCCTCCATCCGGGCGCCCGGGTGGGTCGTCGCGCCGTGCTGGGCATCGCCGACGATCTGGGCATAGCGCCAAAGCGCGCCGGAACCTGAAGCGGGCGGGCGCGGAGTCCAGTTTTTGCGCCGGGCCTCTAGCTCCTCGGCGCTCAGCTCCACATCGATGACGCCGTTTTCGGTGTCGATATGGATGATGTCGCCATTGCGGATCAGCGCGATCGGGCCGCCCAGCGCGGCCTCGGGCCCGATATGACCGACGCAGAGACCACGGGTGCCGCCGGAGAAGCGCCCGTCGGTGATCAGCGCGCATTTTTCCCCCATGCCCTGGCCGTAGAGCGCGGCGGTGGCCGAGATCATCTCCCGCATGCCGGGGCCGCCGCGCGGCCCCTCGTTGCGGATCACCAGCACCTCGCCTTCCTTGTAGGATTGGCTGAGGATGCCGGTGAGGCACTCCTCCTCGGATTCGAAGATGTGGGCCGGGCCGGAGAAGGTCCGGCGCTTCAGCCCCGCGACCTTGCAGACCGCGCCCAGCGGCGCGAGGTTGCCCTTCAGCCCGACGATGCCGCCCCGTTCGGACAGCGGCTTGGACAGGGGGCGGACGATATCCTGGCCCTCCGGCAGGGTAATATCGGCCAGATTCTCCGCCACCGTCTTGCCCGTGACGGTCATGCAGTCGCCATGGATGAAGCCACCGTCGAGCAGCACCTTCATCAGCACCGGCACGCCGCCGATTTCATCCAGGTCCTTGGCCAGGTAGCGCCCGCCCGGCTGCAGGTCGGCAAGATAGGGCGTGCGGTCGAACACCTTGACCACGTCGTCCATGGTGAAGTCGATTCCTGCCTCATGCGCCATCGCCGGCAGGTGCAGCGCGGCGTTGGTGGACCCGCCGGAGGCGGCGACCACGGCGGCGGCGTTCTCGAATGCCTTGCGCGTGGCGATGGTGCGGGGGCGCAGGCCTTTTTCGACCAGCTCCATCACCTGCCGTCCGGCCTGTTCGCAGAGGCCCAGCCGGCTGGAATAGACCGAGGGCACCGTCGCCGATCCCGGCGGAGCGAGGCCGATCGCCTCAGACACCGAGGCCATGGTGACGGCGGTGAACTGGCCCGGACAGGCGCCGCCGGTGGGCACGGAGATGCGCTCCAGCTCCGCCAAGCGCTTGTCGTCGATCTTGCCCTGAGCATGGGCGCCGACATTCTCGAACACGTTGATGATCGTGATGTCCTTGCCGTGATCCCGCCCTGGCAGGGTCGAGCCGCCATAGAGGAAGACCGCCGGCACGTCGAGACGCAGGATCGCCATCATCATCGCCGGCAGGTTCTTGTCGCAGCCGCCGATGCACACCATCGCGTCATAGGCGTGGCCGCGCATCACCAGCTCGACCGCGTCGGCGATATGCTCGCGCGACACCAGCGAGGCCTTCATGCCCTGATGGCCGTTGGAAACACCGTCATTGACCGAGATGGTGGTGAATTCGAACGGCGTGCCGCCGGCCGCCTTGATGCCGCCGCGCACGGCATGGGCCTGTTCACGGTGATGCAGGCTGCAGGGCGACCCGTCGTTCCAGGTGGTGAAGATGCCTACCAGCGGCAGGTCGACCCCGCCCGGCGGCACGCCGGCACCGTACATCAGGGCGCGCTGCGGCGCGCGTTCCGGACCTTGCGTGGAATGACGGCTGGGAAGCCTGCTCTTGTCGAACGAAGCAGCCATGATCCTACCCCTGTTACAGGGCCGTAAGGATCAGCCCTTGTTCAGTTTTTCCGCACGGACATTGGCCCGCTGGGCCAAGACGGCATGCCATCGATAGCAATAATAAAAGCCGATCGCGAGGACCAATTTGACCGGGAATTCCAGCGTCCCGAGCACGCCGGTGAACTGGATATAGGCGATGACGGCGAACAGGATCATAGCGGCCGCCGCCGGCAGCAGATAGGCACGGGTCTTTTCCGCCTGGACCTCTGCGCGTTGTTCGGTAATGGAGCTCATCGCTGTTCTCAGCCCGGGATGATTCCCGTCTGCCCCATATCGATGAGATGGAGGAAACGGGCCATCAGATAGCCGCCGATCACCAGATTGACGGCATAGTAATATTTGATCATCCGCCGGTCTTGCGGTGGCGAGAAGACCTTGAAGGTGGTCGCGGTCGCCCATAGCAGCCAGATATCGGCGGTGATCGCAGCCTCGGTCGCGGCCACCCCGCCCCAGAGCCCGAAGCGCTGCGATACGGAACTGAAGCTCGCGGGCGGCCAAGGCGACAGGGCGCCGTGATAGAATGCGCCCAGCGTATAGCCGCCCGACAGCACCAGCGGATAGAGCCAGGCCGGATGGGTGAGGGCGCGCAGCACCGGGTTCGCCGTCTTCAGCGTTCCGGCGAAGGAGAAGCGCAGTGTGGTGATCATCGTGAAGAACAGGATGATCGCCAGCGGCGTAAAAAGATTGACCGCGGTCGGCATGAGGGCTGCTTCCGCTCGTTATTCGGCGGCCACGAGGATCGCGTCGTTGGCCGCGATCGCGTGCTTGGGCACATAGCTGTAGGTCTCGCCCGGCTTGCCGAGCAGGACACCGAGCTTGGCCTTGAGGCCAGGGGCGAACCACAGGTCGCGCAGCAGGTACTTGAACTCGAACGACCAGATGACGAACGGGTCGTGGCTGTTGACGTCCTTGGTGATGCCGAACTTGATCTTCTCCTCGTTCGGCAGAATGAAGGTGCCGAGCAGCCGGTCGAAGATCATCGTCATGCCGCCGTAGTTCTTGTCCATGTATTGCGGGTTGCAGGCATGGTGGATCGAGTGGTTGACCGGCGAGCAGAAGAACTTGTCGAACCAGCCCATGGAGCCGATTCGCTGGGTATGGATGAAGGTCTGGAACGAAATACCCTTCGACATCAGCAGGAACGGAATCGGCGAGAAGCCGAGCAGGCCCATCGGCACCACTGTCAGCGCCTTATAGGCGAAGGTGAAGGGCGTGAGCCGCCACGAGGTGAAGAACTCATAGTCGCGGGAGCTGTGATGGATCGAATGGTCGGCCCACAGGACCCGCACCTCATGCCCCATCCGGTGATAGATGTAGTGCCAGAACTCGCCGGCCAGGAAGTAGACCGGGATCGTGTAGATGTTGAACGGGATGTGCCAGGTGGTCAGGCGCTGGCCGAGATAGAGGCCGGCCAGGATCAGGCCGTTGCCCCAGATGCCGTCGATCAGCAGGGCATGCAGGAACAGCACGAAATTGGCCGGGGCATCCTTCGGCATCAGCGGACGCGGCGTCTCGGTCTTGCGGTGTTCCCACCAGCCGAGCACGCGGAGCATGATCTCGGACGCGATCACCAGGCCCAGGATGGCGGCGGTGCCCTGCGCCCAGAAGTGCAGGAACTCCTCGACCTCGGGCTGCCCGATATTGGCGATGACCGACCAGTCCATATGCGCGTTCCCCTGAAAAGACCGGCGCGGCACAGAGGCCGCGCATGTGCATGGTTTTTAGCCTATCCGATCATATGGTGCAACGGTGTGTCGCGTCAAGGACGAGGCCTACTCCTGCCGCGCCTTGAAGGCTCTGAGCTGGATGGAATAGACGTCGGCAATCTCATGCGCGGCGTCGATGGCGGCGTCGGCATTGGCCTGCCATTGCTGCTTGACCTCGGGCTTGGTGTCCGCAGGAGCGTTCTTGATCTGGGCGTCCATGCATTTCTGATAATCCTGCAGGACATTGACGTAGGTCTGCAGCACCTCGCGCCCGTGCTTCATATCCTCATCAGTGGCGGTGGCGCCCTGCGGCATCTGCGGCGCGCGGGGCGGCTTGGGGCAGTCCGCGAACGCGGACCCTGCCAGCATGAGGATCGTGCCGGCAACCAACATGCCGCGAAGAACATCCCGCATCGACGCACCTGAAACTTGAAACATTGTTCCGATGCTAACGGCTCGATGGGCGAACGCCAATATCATCCGTCGGGTAAGGCCGGGGCGCTCAGCTCGTGCCGCCGATCACGCGCGAGACCTGCTCGGCCAGTTCATCGAGGTCGGCCTCGTCGTTGGCCGGCGCAGCAGCCTTGTCCTTGCCAGCGTGTCTCACCGCCTCGATCGCGGCGTCGAGCGACGGAACCACCCGGTCGGCGCGGGTTTCGGTGCGGGCATGCTCCATCTTGGCGGCGTCCCGCTCCATCCCCCAGAAGGCGGCGATCAAACTGATATCGGCACCGATCCGCCGGCGGAAGCGGCGGGCGAGATAGCGGGCGTGCGGCACCGCCTCGGGGTCCAGATAGGATAGGCAGACGGTCTTGATCCGGGCCGGGTCGATATCCGGCAGGGCGATATGGATCGCCGCGGCATAGGGCAGCACGACCACGGCGCGGCCGTCTGCCTCCAGCGCCCGCGCCAGGAGCGCGGCCGCCGCCTCATCCAGCTCGCTGCGCCCGGCGGCGCAGATGACGAGGTCGGCCTCGATCGTCGGCGGGCGCTTGCGCCCGGCATCGCCGCGACCGCGCCCGTTCAGCGTGTCGAGGACCGCCTTGGCGCCGTCTGCCACCTGCTTCACATATTCGTCCTCCAGCGCCCCGCGCAGCCGGTCGCGCTCGGCCAGCAGCAGCGCCCTGAGCGCGACGCGGCCAAGGAAGGCGTTCAGCGAATGAGTCCGGACATATTCCTCCGCCTGGTCGGCCGCCTCGCCGGGGCGGCCGGCCAGCCGCCCTTGATAGAAGGCCCCGGTCCGCCGGGG
>CAZNNJ010000456.1:0-5161 GCA_964574305.1 uncultured Rhodospirillales bacterium
CCTCGGTCGGAACATACCGGCTCGGTGCGCCGCGCTCGCTCGCGGGTTGAGTCTCGACATAATGCAGGAACAGAAAGAACTGCAGCAGCGAGCGCGCCCGGCCGGGACTCATGATGCCCACCCGGGCACAGGTTTCCTTGAGCCGCGGCAAGGTCAGCCCGCCCGACAAATGCAGCGACATCGCCCAGCAGCCAGCGATGAAGCGGCCGGCATCCTTGTGCAGCCCGTCGAAGGCGGGGTCGCTCTCCATCTGCGCCAGCATGTTCGCCGACAGCGCCCGCGCCGCCTCGGCGAAGCGCGGATGCCGGGACACGAGCGCGAAATATTCCTCCTGGGCGCCGTTATCATCGTCCGCCCAACGCAGCAGATCGCCGATTTTTCCGCCAACACCCAAAATTGCCCGCCGACTCGCCGTGAGATCGGAAATACTCAATAGCACCAAGCACATAATCACGAAAGCAGATGCGACGGCCACCGCCGGGACCGTGTAGGAAGATTTTACACTTTTTGCCGTTCCGATCGGCCTTCGGGTGCAAAATCCGGGCTTTCCAAGCCTTTGCCCGGTTGGCACAAGTCTTGCTTAAATTCTTGCCCAAACTGAAGAAGACACCGGCCGAGCGTTGCCCGACGTTTCGGCCGGACGGTGAAAGTCACGAATGGTCTATCTTTCTGCAATCGCGCGCATCTTCGTAATCGCCGTTGCGGCCGCCGCGTTTCTGACCGGCGGGGCCGCCAGCGCCGATTCCATTTACACCGTCACCGCGACCGGCGTCATCGACGATTCCGGTCAGGATTACGGCATATTCGGCAATCCCTACGGGACCGACCTGACCGGTCAGACCTTCACCATCACCGAAAGCTTCGATCTCGACCAAAGCACCATCAACCAGGGCGATCAGAACGAGGATCTGAGCCCGGCGGCCGTGTTCGCGACGGTCACTGTCGGCGGCGTCAGCGTTTCGATCAATTCCAGCGGCATGCAGAATACGCTCTATCTCGACCATACCGCCCATGCGACCGGCGACGGGCAGACCTCGCCGGTCTATTCGGCGGTCCAGGGCGATGCCTTCTATGCCCAGCTGCAGGTGTTCAACGGCGGCTTCGACGTGATCGACAATCTGGATTCGATCGGCCTGGACCAGGATTACTTCATCACCTTCATGGCCGGCATGACCGGCCAGTTCTATTTCCAGGCCTCCGACAATTCCTACATCTACGGCTCGCTGCTGACCTTGAAGCTCCAGGCGCCGCAGGAGCGTGTGGACCAGGCCAACGCCGCGCCCGAGCCGGCGTCGCTGGCGGTGTTCCTGAGCGGGCTTTTGGGATTGGCCTGGCTGCGCCGTCAGGCCATCTGCCGCGCCGCCCCTGCCCGACGTGCGGCCGCCCGCTGCTGATCCGTCCGGCCTAGCGCCGCCGCGTAGGCCCGCGCGCCGTACAGCAATATGATGAGCTGGATCAGGCTCGAATCCTTGGCCGCCAGCGTGTTGTTGGTCGAGGCGATGATCAGATAGCCCAGCGCCGCGAGATAGCCCGCCGCCGGGGCGCCGACCAGCACCTCGCGCAGCAGGGCGAGCAAGGCGGTCAGGAACACGATCAGCCCGACGACGCCGAAGATCAGCATCAACAGAAGCCAGGAATTCTCCAGCCCGATGATGCCGTAATAGCTCGACAGCCGCTCGCTGCGCTCCAGGATGCCCTGCTGGCCGATGCCGAAGACGATGTCGCTGGGCGACACCATGTCGAGGATGCGCAGGCCGATGATGCGGGTATTGGCGCTCTCGTCCCAGCGCAGGCCGGAGAGGACGCGCGTCCCCTGCCCCAGCATGGTAAAAGCAATGACCGCCATGCCGGCCAGGAAGGTCACGGCCATGATCCCGCCGACGAACTGCTGGTAGGAATAGTCCCGCCTGGCAAGCCGGCGCACGATCCAGACCGGCATGCTGACCGCCAGCAGCCCGAGCGACACCGCCAGGGCGGAGCGGCCGCCGAAGGCGATCAGCGACACCGCCATCACGATGCCGCACACCGTGAACATCAGCCGGCGGTCGCGCGCCGCCGGAAGGGCCAGCATGGTGACCGCGGTGATCAGCGCGTTCTGCAGCGGATGGCCAAGCAGCGCGGTGGAGCGGAAATAGGCCTCCTGCACCCGCTTGCCGTCGACGAGATACGGCGTCAGACGGGCATGGTACATGTACTCGACGATGCCGATCCCGGCATTCAGCGTCATCACCAGGATGGTGGCAAGGAACAGGTTCGCCATCAGCCTGGTCGGAAAGCGCGCCAGCAGAATGGCGACGAAGACCGGCACCAGATGCAGGTCGATCATGAAGGAGGCTCCGGCGGTGCCGAAGCGCGCCAGCGTGTAGGCGATCAGCCCCAATACCGCCACCATATAGACCACATGAGCCGGCAGCGTTCCCGCCAACCGGTAGAAGAAGGTCACCGGATTCTCGCTGAGCAGCAGGATCGCAAAAGCGGTGAAGATGAAGTATGAGCCGGGATGGATCTTGAACGGCAGCGAACTGCCGACCAGGCTGTACGGCCAGCCATGGGCATCGAGGAACATGCCCGAGAACAGGAAGAAGCAGGCGACACCGATCGCGGTCAGCCAGATGACCGGTGGCGAGAGCGGCCGCGGACGATAGGGCTGGGCCGCCAACTCAGCCACTCGCCTCGGTCAGGTAATAGAAATTGGGCGAGATCGTCTCGTCGTCCCCCTCGGCCATGATCCGTCCCTCGGCATCGATCACCTTCAACACCCGAAAGCCCTGCGCCTCCAGCTGCGCGATCTGGGCCCGGCGGTCGATATAGTAGGTGAGGATGCTGAACAGATGCGGCGGATCGTTGATCAGCGCGTACTCGCCGCATTCAAAGGATTTGCGCCGGACGCGCAGATGATTGGCGATCTCGACCCCCGTCCGCGCCATGCCGCGCAGGCGGAGCGGCCGGCGGAAGCGGGGCTTGAGCTGGATATCGCGATAGGCGCGGTTATGGGCCGAGAAGGCGAAGCGACCGTCCCTGGCCAACAGACGGCGGACCTCCTGCAATATAAGCAGGCGACGGGCGTGGTCGACCGAATCGATCCCGTTGAAGGAGAAGAGGATAAAAGGGAACGTGCCGTTCGCCAGCATCGGCATCGACGCCGCGTCGGCCAGGATGAATTCCAGTCCGGTCCGGCCGGCGAATCGCTGGCGGCAATATCCGATCATCGACGGCGAATAATCGACCCCGTAATACTGTCCGCAAACGCTTGTCAGATACGCTGTCGTCCGCCCGGCCCCGACCCCGATATCCAATACAGGGCCGGCTTCGATACGTGCTCGCTCTTCTGCGAATATAAGTTGTTCAGCCGGCGCGATCTCCGGCATATTCGCATACACTTTTAGCGCCGAGCGCGTGGAATATACGGACCGGTTTCGATACATTACTGGAATGATAGAAGAGAATTTCGACGAGGCAAATCTCGATATTGGCGGAGCCAAGTTCGTGGTGCCGATCCGCGACATCTTGGCCACGCTGATCCGCGGCTGGAAGACCCTCGCCATCGCCTTCGCCATTCCCGCCGTGCTGTCGCTGGCGGTCGCCGTCAACCTGCCCAAGATCTATGACAGCGAGGCGCACCTGCTGGTGCTCCCCGACCGGCAATATACCGAGCAGCCGCTGACCCGCGACGACAGCGCCCCGCAGCAAGGCATCGATGCCGAGCAGATCAGCAAGATCGAGGTCGAAATCCTGGGCAGCAGAGAACTGAAGCTGGCGGTTGCCGCCCAGCTCGGCCCCAGCGCCGTCGATCCGTCGCTGCCCGCCGTCACCCAGAAAGACCCGCTCTACGACAGGGTGCTGAATGTCGCCGCCGACCGGCTCGACAAGGCGATCGAGGTGGAATCCGAGATCGATTCCAGCGTCATCCGCGTCCGTTTCTCAAGCCGCGACCCGCAGGTCGCGACGGGCGGGCTCACCTGGCTGGTCAGCGACTATCTCGCCTACCGGCAGGATATCTTCAACCGCGACCGTGTCCCCTTCCTGCTCGCCAAGCGCAACGAGGCGAGCGTCCGGCTGGAGCAGGCGCGCAGCCAGCTGGCGGCCTTCAACCAGGCGCACGATATCGTCTCGCTGAAGGACCAGATCGCGCTCGCCCTGGACGAGCAGACCAAGCTCGACCTGTCGGCGATGACCGCGCGCGAGACGGTGGCGGAGCGGGCCGCGGCGAGCGCCGCCCTGGCGGCGGTGTCGGCGCAGCTGCCTGAGAAGGTGATGCTGAGCGACGACCGCGACCTGGCATCGGAGTCCGGCAATTCCCGCTCGATCCTGCTCGGCCTGCAGCTGCGCCGGCAGGAGCTGCTGTCGAAATATGCCGATACCTCCCACTACATCACCGACATCGACCAGCAGATCGCCGCGCTGAAAAGCTTCGAGAGTCGGAACGATCTGCGGCCCGGCCGCAACACCGCGACGGGCACGAACCCCGTGGTCGAGGAGGTGAACGGCGATGTCCGCAGCTTCGAGCAGGACCGCGCCGGCAACGAGGCGAAGAGCCAGGAGATGGAGCGCCAGTCGCAAAAGCTCCAGCAGCGCCTGCTGGAGCTGACCAGCCTGCAGCTGGAGCACCGGCAACTGGAGCGCGCGGTCGAACTGGCGGACCAGCAATACCGCATCCTGCTTAAGCATTACGAGGACGCGCTGGTCGGTGAGGCGGTGGACCGTCACAGCATCGCCAATGTCCGGGTGATCGAGACCTCCAATCCGATCCATGCGCGCAGCAGCCGGCGGCTGGTAGTGGGGCTGGGTCTGCTGTCCGGGCTGGTCGCGGCGATCGTGACGGCCTTCGTCGTCTCGGCCTTCCGCGAGACCATGCTGACCCCCTCGGCTGCGGCCCGGCGGCTGGGCATGCCGGTGTTGGCGCGGGTGGCCAATCAGGACTGAATTAAAAAAGGCCAAGAACGAAGGGATGTCTGAAGAGTTGAGGCAAAGCAGGAAAAAGCCTCGCCGCGTGCTGATCATCGTCGAGAACCTGCCGGTGCCGTTCGACCGGCGGGTCTGGAACGAGGCGACCACGCTGGCGCGGGCGGGATACGAGGTCACGGTGATCTGCCCGGCGATGCACCCGCACCTGGAACGCTTCGAGGTGCTGGAGGGCGTACGCATTTACCGCCACTGGCTG
>CAZNNJ010000457.1:0-5139 GCA_964574305.1 uncultured Rhodospirillales bacterium
CGCTGATGCTGGCGGGCCTGCGCGAGATCCTCGTCATCACCACGCCCAAGGACGTCGCCCGCTACCGCGAAGTGCTGGGCGATGGATCGCGCTGGGGCATCGAGATTGCCTATGCCGAGCAGCCGCGGCCGGAGGGTCTGGCCCAAGCCTTCATCATTCGCCGGGATTTTCCCGCAGGCTCACCCCGCCCCCTCGGGCTTGGCCTCGCTCACGGTCTTGTAGACCGCATCGCTGGGGAACCCCGCGCTCGCCGGCACGGCGGCGTTGGTCAGGCCCTTGGCGGTGGTCATGATGTCGGGCTGGACGCCGAAATAATCGGCGCCGAACGGCGTGCCCAGGCGGCCGAAGCCGGTAATGACCTCGTCGAAGATCAGCAGGATGCCGTGCTTGTCGCAGATCGCGCGCAGCTTCTCCAGATAGCCCTTGGGCGGGATCAGCACGCCGGTTGAGCCCGCGACCGGCTCGACGATCACCGCGGCGATGGTCGACGCATCGTGCAGCCCGACCAGCCGCTCCAGCGCATCCGCCAGCTCCGCGCCCTCCGTCGGCTGGCCGCGCGTGAAGGCCTGCTTCGGATTATAGGTGTGGGGCAGGTGGTCGACGCCGGCGAACAGCGCGCCGAACTGCTTGCGGTTGGCGACCATGCCGCCGACGGCGATGCCGCCGAAGCCGACGCCGTGATAGCCGCGCTCCCGCCCGATCAGCCGCACCCGGCCCCCGTCGCCGCGGGCGCGGTGATAGGCGAGCGCGATCTTGAGCGCGGTGTCGACCGCCTCCGAGCCGGAATTGCCCAGGAACACATGGTTGAGGTTGCCAGGCGTCATCGCCGCCAGGCGGGCTGCCAGCTCGAACGACTGGGGATGAGCCATCTGGAAGGGCGGGGCATAGTCGAGCGCGCCGGCCTGGGCGCGGATCGCCTCGACGATCTTCGGATGGCAATGGCCGGCATTGACGCACCACAGGCCGGCCGTGCCGTCCAGCACCTGGCGGCCATCATGGCTGGTATAGTGCATGCCCTTGGCCGAGACCAAAAGCCGGGGACCGTTCTTGAACTGCCGGTTCGCGGTGAACGGCATCCAGAAGGCGTCGAGATTGTTGGAAATATCCGTATTGCTCATGATCCGGCTCACAGTCCTAAAGGCTTTCGGGCAATCGGGTCACTTTCCTGCTTTTGCCCTGCGATTTCGACTCAAATCGACGATGTTGCATTGCAACAAATTCATAGCTGACCTGCCTTAACGCATTGATTATACGCGGCTCAGCCCCTGTTCTTGTTATCAAAATGAAGTATATTCCACGTCGTGAACAGGGGCTTCTCGCTTTGGGGACAAACCTAAAGAGGAGAGTCATATGAAGATCAATTGGGAAATTCTCGAGGGCGCCTTCAACGTCGCCATCGCCGCCCTGGCCCCGTTGGCCATGGTCGCCTGGATCGTCGGACGCATCTAAGTCCGGCGACCCAGCCACGAGACAGCAATACTGTAAAAACGGATTACCTGACCGCCCCCCGCAATCGCGTGGGGGCGCTCGGTGATTTTCGACTCTAATTGGTGACGAGTATCTGGCGTGCAACCGACGGTGCGCCCGCGGCATTGAAAACAAACAGCAGATAATAGCCGGGCAAGACCACATTGGGGTTGGCCGGAAGCGTAAGCGCGAGACGCTGCCCATTTTGCTGCAAGGCCGTCGTCAGGTCGATGAACCTTTGTTCGAAATTGCTCGCATGCGTTGCCGTTCCGGCGCGGACAAGGGTCACACGGCCTACCCGCGCGGTACTGTTCATCGTCACAGTGAAAGCTCCCCCAACCCGTATGCCGCCTGATGGCGCGTCCAGAATCGCCGGTCTTGGCGCCGGCATGCCGGAACCGTCTTGCCGGTAGAGATAGGCCGGATAGTAGATCTCGGCGTTCAGGTTGATCACCGGCCCCGGCGATCCGCCTCCGGCCGTCAATACCGAACCGTCCGGCAGCAATAACGCATTGGAATGGTAGAGACGTGGCTTTGCTGCCGTTGCGCCGGTTGTCCAGGCCCCTGTCGCGGGATTCCAGATTTGTGTCGTATAGGCGACCCCGGTCAATGCGTTGTGTACAGTGGAACCGCCATTGACCAGGACTTGTCCGTCGGCCAGCAACGTCGCGCTCGCGTCGTCGCGGAGTTGATCGAGAGTGTTCGTCGGCGTGACGGCCGGCTGCGTTCCGTTGATGTCGATCACGACCACCGACGCCTTGCGGATGGAAAGCAGCTTTCCGGGGGCGAACATGACCGTCGGCAGGTAACTGTTGGCAAGCGGAACAACGCCGTTATAGGTCTGAATCGCCCCGGTCCCGCTGGTCGTTATGCCCGACATCGTGCCGGATGGCTCGACATGGAAAACATTGCCCGAAGGCGCGACGAAGGCACGAGGATAGTACCAGTCGGTGACGCTCACGCCGCTCAGGCTGCGCCAGCCGGTTCCGGCGTGGTACACCTCCGGCGTGACTGCCGGCTTCACGGGGTCCGATCCGTTTTCCCGAGTTATCCATCCGCCCAGAACCAGCTTGTCCCCATTGGGCAGGGGGACGATCGTCGGGTACCAGCGCGGATAATGCATCGGCACCCCATTGGCCACCGTGTCGGTTGCGGGGCTGAAAATCGTGGTCTTGTTGTTGGCATAATTGCGAACGCCGTTCACGGTGAGATCGCCGCCGGTCATCATCACCTTCCCGGTGTCCCACATCACCGATGTGGCGCCGCAAAAGATATCGGTCGACGTGGTGTTGGGCAGGACGAGATGGGCGTCGATCCCCGTTCCCTGCACCGGATCCCAGATGTCATAGAGCAGGGCGCCCGTCTGCTGCCCCTGCTCATCGCTGCCATAGTCGAGGATCCGGCCGTCCGGCAGAAGCGCCAGATGGATGGCGTTGATCGGCCATGGAATCGCTGTGCCGAAAACACCTTGAGTTCCGGCTGTGGGACCGCCCGCGGGGACGGCCTGCGGGCCGGATTGACCGGCGATCGTGGTTGTTCCGACCGCGGCCCTGAGCGTCCCCGCCGATTGAAAGGTCACCGCCGGAGCCGTCGTGTATCCCGCGCCGCCGCCGGACACTTTCGCGAATTGGACATACCAATGAATGCCGTTGCGTCCGGCCGGCGGCGAAAATCCGGTCCCGGTGCCGCCGGAAAAACTGAAGGCGCCGCCCTGCGGGAAGGCCAGGCACATGCCGGGATTGAGAATTTGAAGCGCGGTTATCCCGCCGGCCGCGTCGACGGACTTCACGGAGAGAGCCGGGTAGATCGGGCAGTTCAGCCCGATCCTCGGCTTCATCGTCAGAACGTCGCCGGCTTTATATCCGCTGCCCGGCATCGACGGGGGAGCCGTCGAAATGCCGAAGGCATACGGGCCGCAGGCCGCCTGCTGGCCCGTCGCCGTGTCCGGTGGGCCGAGCGTGCAGGTCGGCGCCACGAAATACGAGCCCGGATCGCTCAGCCAGATATCGGTGACCGAGCCCGCCGGCGCGGCAGTGTACGGGATTCTGCCGGTGCGGGTCTTCGCGGCCGAGGCTGGTCGCCCGCGCCCGGGACCCGGGCCATAATCGACAGGCGCGCGCCGGGCGGCTGCGAACACCTCATCGACAAGCGGCTCGACGTTTCGCGTCAGTCCCGCGAGGGACGCTGCGGCCAGCACGCTGCCGCCCACCATGATCGAAATCAGGATGCGCGTCAGGCTGACAGGCATCGTGACCTTCCCCCGATCTATCGATAGCCCGTCATTGTTTTGGGCATCGGCCAATTGTCCCTGGCGAGCCCAACAGGCCGCGCCGCAACGGCATCCACGATGCGCGCTTTATGGGCCGCTGACGCGTGGCCTTTCAGTGGCAAAAAACGGATTCGCAGCGGCGGTCGACGGCAGGCCGCCGCTAGTAATCGTTCGCGACCAGCCGCTCCGCGATCTGGACCGCGTTCAGTGCCGCGCCCTTGCGGACGTTGTCCGCCACGATCCACAGGTTGAGGCCGTTTTCGACCGTCTGGTCCTCGCGGATGCGGCTGACGAAGACCGCATCCTCGCCGACGCATTCCGCCGGTGTGACGAAGCCTTCGTCGGCGCGGTGATCGACCACGCTGATCCCCGGCGCGTCGCGCAGGACTTTACGCGCCTGGTCGGCGCTGATCGGCCGCTCGAACTCCACATTCACCGCCTCGGCATGGCCGATGAACACCGGCACGCGCACGCAGGTCGCGGTCACTTTGATGCCGGGGTCGAGGATCTTCTTGGTCTCGACCATCATCTTCCATTCCTCCTTGGTCATCCCGTCGTCCATGAAGACGTCGATATGGGGGATGACATTGAAGGCGATCTGCTTGGTGAACTGCTCCCTGACCATCGGGTCGTTCACATAGATGCCGCGCGTCTGGGTGAAGAGCTCGTCCATCGCCTCCTTGCCGGCGCCCGAGACCGACTGATAGGTGGCGACCACGATGCGCGTCACCTTGGCGATGTCGTGCAGCGGCTTCAGCGCGACCACCATCTGGATGGTCGAGCAGTTCGGGTTGGCGATGATGTTCTTCTTCGTATAGCCGGCGATGGCGTGGGCGTTCACCTCGGGCACCACCAGCGGCACGTCCGGGTCCATGCGGAAATGCGATGTGTTGTCGATGATGATGGCGCCGGCCCTGGTGGCGCGCGGCGCGAACTCGGCCGAGATCTTGGCGCCGGCCGAGGACAGGACGAAATCGGTGCCCTTGAAGTCGAACGTGTCGAGATTCTGCACCTTCAGGATGTCGTCCTCGCCATACGACACCTCGGCGCCGACCGAGCGCGACGAGGCGAGCGCCACCACCTCATCGGCGGGGAATTCGCGCTCGGCCAGGATTTGCAGCAATTCGCGTCCGACATTGCCGGTGGCGCCGATCACCGCGACTTTAGAGCCCATGTGTTTTCACCCGAAAGAAACGCACTGCCGCGTTCGATATCCAGCGGCCTCTATCGCATATCGGCCGTCCTTTTCAAATTTCACCGCCCCGAGGCCCCCAACATATTGACCTGACGATAGGCAGTTTGGAGGATGCGTGCGGTCGGGCGGTGCGATCTATTGGGCAGCGCCGCCGTCGCCCCTTCACCCATCCGCGCGACGAAAGGTCGGGGAGGACTTTGAGTTTTTT
>CAZNNJ010000458.1:0-5135 GCA_964574305.1 uncultured Rhodospirillales bacterium
TCGGCGACATTGGTCAGGAAGGCGATGACGTCGTGCTTGGTTTCCTTCTCGATCTCGTCGATCCGGTCGGGCTCGAACGCGCCGCGCTCCCAGATCGCCTTGGCCGCTTCCTTGGGGATGGTTCCCAGCTCAGCCATCGCGTCGCAGGCATGGGCTTCGATCTCGAACCAGATCCGGTAGCGGTTCTGCGGTTCCCAGATACTGGCCATCTCCGGCCGGCTATAGCGAGGGATCATCTCTCACGGCTTTCATCAAAAACGGAATCGGACGCCAAAGCGTCCGATTGAATACGCAATATGGCCGGCGCGGTCGAGCGGCCCCTTAGGGC
Organism: uncultured Rhodospirillales bacterium; assembly: GCA_964574305.1. GTDB lineage: Bacteria > Pseudomonadota > Alphaproteobacteria > BOG-932 > Roseiterribacteraceae > BOG-932. Next base: position 329 of record CAZNNJ010000458.1, read on the forward strand.
CTGTAGACCTCAGCCGGCGTCGGAGGCCAGATGCTGCACCGTGCCCGGGCCGTTGATCTTGGTCACCAGGTGCGGGTCGCCGCGATAGCGGATATGGCCGACGCCCTTCACGTCGGCGACCAGGTTCTCCGTGGCATAGACATCGGCGTCGCCGACGCCGTTGACCTCGACGGTCAGGTTCCTGGCCTGGAGTTTCGCGACATCGAACTTGCTCGGCCCGTTCAGGACCAGCTCGGCGGAGTCGACCGTGCCGCTGGCCGAAAGCTTGATTGCACCGTTCGCCTTGATCGCGACCGGGTCGCGCAGACCTTCGAGGCTGACCTTGCCATAGCCGTTGACCTCCAGGGCCTTCAGGTGCGGCACAGTGATCGCCACGTTCACGCCGGGAATCGAGCCACTGACGATCAGCTTGCCGTCATGCACGCGAGCCTCGGTGTGGCCCATGCCGCCCGAAATCGAGACCGATTGCTTGTCGCCGATGGTGATCGTGGCGCTGGCATTGTTCTCCAGCGTCACGCTGTCGAACGGGGCGAGGCCCAGCTCTTCGGAGCCGGCCGCGGGCGGGGCTGGTGGAGCGGGTGGTGCCGGCGCGTCCGGCGCGGCAAAGGGTTTGACCGCCGCGACGGCTTTCTCGCCGGCGCCTTGGGCCAGCTCGGCTGCGCGCTGACCCAGCTCCTGGGCCCGATCCTGCATTTCTTGCGTCCGGTCCCGCATTTCCTGCTCGCGGTCGGCCTGTTCCTGCGCCCTGTCCGCCGCTTCCTGGGCGCGATCGGCCGCCGCCTGGCGCAGATCCTCCGCAGCATCGGCCGACTTGTCGGTGCTGATCGTGATTTTGTGATGGCCGAGGCCATGCAGGAAGCCGAACGGCGTCTGCGGGCCGAATGCGGCATAGGTGACGAGCGCGGCGACGATGGCGATGATGAGCGGTGCGCGTCCGGATCCGGTCTGCACTTTCCGTCTCCCGAAATTTCGAAAGGGCGGCCGATTCATAGCACGCCGTCGCCCCGGCTGGGAGGGTCTCTCAGCCTTCCTTGGGCTTCAGCTTCAGCGATACCGAGTTCATGCAATAACGCAGGCCCGTCGGGGCTGGGCCGTCCGGGAAGACATGGCCCAGATGCGAGCCGCAGCGCGCGCACATCGCCTCGGTGCGGACCATGCCGTGGCTGCGGTCGGTCTCGGTCGCGACGGCGTCGTCGTCCTTGGCGGCGAAAAAGCTGGGCCAGCCCGAGCCGGACTCGTATTTCGTGTCCGCGTCGAACAGCTCATGGCCGCAGGCCGCGCACACATAGGTGCCTGGTTCCTTGGTCTTGTAGTAATGGCCTGTAAAGGCGCGCTCGGTGCCTTTTTCGCGCAGGATCCGGTATTCCTCGGGCGAGAGCAGCTGGCGCCACTCAGCGTCGGTGCGTTCGATCTTGTCGGTCATGGCAGTGAGGATAGGGAGGGCAGGGAGTACTGTAAACGAGTTTTGCGCGCCCTATTTGGGAGTATCGGTAAGCCTCCGCCCTCAAACCGCCGCGATTGAACCGTATCGCCTTTTCCAACGTTTCCTCGTGATATCGCGGTGCCTGCCGCGACCGTATTTTCCAAATAAGTTGATCCCATGCTTCGTTACCTTTTGATCGCCGCCCTGCTGGTCGTTTTGCCGGCTAACCTTCCCGCGCAAGCCCAGCCCGCCGCTGCCGTTGTGGCCGGGGCTGCCGCGGACAAGCCGGCTGCGCCATCGCCGCCTGCCGCCGATCCGGCCCAGGCAAGGGAGTTGATCAAGACTCTGAACGACCCGGCGGCGCGCCAGAAGCTGATCGACCAGCTGACGCTGCTGACCCAGCAGCAGGCGCAGAAGCAGGACGAGGCGGACCCGATCGGGACCCGCATCCTCAAATTCCTGTCCGCCGAAGTGGCCCAGGCCGGGGAGGAGTTCGGCGCGCTCGGCCATTCCTTCCACGGACTGCCCGCCGCCGGGCGCTGGTTCGAACGGCAGATGGCCGATCCTGAGAGGCGCGCCCACTGGGTGGACCTGGCCGGCTCGCTTGCCACCGTGCTGGCGGGCGGCGCGTCGGCGTTCGGGCTGGCCCTCCTGGCGATTCGGGGGCCACGCCGGTCGCTGGAGCGGCACCGCCCCACAGGTGCCGTGTCGAAACTGCTGCTCGGCATCCTGCGCCTCGCGCTGCGGCTGATCCCGATCGGGCTGTTCGGTGTCGCCGGCTATACGCTGCTGTCGATGGACGGCCCGCCGGCGGTGGTCAGCCTGGCGACGCTCACCATCATAAACGCGACGATGCTGGTGCTGGGGGTGATCGCCATCTCGCGCTTCCTGCTGGCCCCGCGCACCCCGGCGCTTCGGCTGGTGCCGTTCGGCGACCGGGCGGCGCGCTTCCTGCATGGCTGGATCAGCTGGATAGGCGCCATCGTGGCCTTCGGCTGCTTCGGCATCTCCGCCCTGGTGGTGCTGGGCATGCCGCGCGTCGCCGCCCATGCCGCGGTCAAGCTGCTGGGCCTCGGCATCCTGATCATCCTGGTCAGCCTGGTGATCTCCGATCGGAAGGAGGTCGCGCGCTGGATCCGGGGCCGCGACGCGGACCATCCAAAGGGGCCGGCGCCCTTCTTCTCGCTGCGCCAACGCGTGGCCGAGGTCTGGCACCTGCTGGCCATCGCCTATCTGGTCGCGACCTTTGCCGTATTCGCCTTCGATATCAAAGGCGGATTCGACTTCATCCTGCACGCCACGCTGGTTTCGGTCGGCGTTATCGCCGCCGCGCGAGTCGGCATCCTGCTGGTCGAGCACGCGGTCACGCGCGGCACCAGGCTGACCCATGGCTCGGCGGATCGTTTCCCGCGCCTGCGCGACCGTGCGGATATCTATCTGCCGATCCTTCGCGCCGGGGCTTCGGCGATCGTCTGGCTGGTCGCAGTCGTTGCCCTGTTCGATATCTGGGGTTTCGACGCCGTCGGCTGGATCACCGGCCCCGATGGCAGGGCGGTGCTGGGGCGGGTGTTCTCGATCGCCTTCATCGTGGTCAGCGCCTTGGTCGCCTGGGAATTCGTCTCCGCGGTGATCGAGACCTATTTGGTCGGCGCGGTCGGGGACGGCACGCCCATTCAGCGTAGTCAGCGGGTTCGCACTCTGCTGCCGCTGCTGCGCAACGCCTTCCTGATCTTCCTGATCGTGGTGGTCGTGCTGATCGTGCTGTCGGAGATCGGGCTCAATATCGCGCCGCTGCTGGCCGGCGCCGGCGTCGTCGGCCTGGCGATCGGCTTCGGCGCGCAGACGCTGGTCAAGGATGTGATCACCGGCGTCTTTATCCTGTTCGAGAACACGATCGCGGTGGGCGACGTAGTCGATCTCGGCGGCGGTCATTCCGGCCTGGTCGAGCATTTCTCGATCCGCACGATCAAGCTGCGCGACAGCACCGGCGGGGTGCATACCGTGCCGTTCAGCGCCGTGACCTCGGTCAACAACATGACCAAGGACTTCGCCTATTACATGTTCAACATCAGGGTCGATTATGCCATCGACAGCGACAAGGTGGTGGAGGCGGTGACCGCGCTCGGCGCTGAGCTGCAGGAGGATGGCGCCTATAAGAGCCTGATCCTGGCCCCGATCGAGATCATCGGTCTCGACTCCTTCGGCCCCGACGCCGCCATACTGCAAGCGCGCTTCAAGACCCAGCCGATCAAGCAGTGGACGGTCGGGCGCGAATTCAACCGCAGGCTGAAAAAACGCTTCGCCGAGCTCGGCATCCCGCTCTCGTTCCCCCAGAACATGGTGGTTTCTCCAGGCGGCGGCTGGGTTGCGCCGGTGGAATCAGCTGGTCCGGAGGTTCCCGAAGGCGAAAGCCTCTGGCTGTCGAGAGGGCAGGAGCCAAAGTAAAACAGTAAATTGCAAGCCGATATTAAGTCACAGCTTTAACACCGTGGCATAATTATGGCGTACATTACAGTAAATTAATCTCGCGGACATGCAACAAATGAGCCCCGCGAACGATATGTACAATATACATCACCCGGCGATCCGATGGAGCGCCACAACCTAGAGGAGGGAGGGCAATGCGATTGTCCCCTTATTTCATACCGGTCGTTCTCGGACTCAGCCTCGGCCTCGGGGCTCCGGTCGCCGCACCCCCCGCGAACGCGGGCGTCATCATCGGCGTCGGCATCACGGTGCCGATCGCGCCGCCGCCGATCCCTGTCTATGAACAGCCGCCGATCCCCGGTCCCGGTTATATCTGGACCCCGGGCTACTGGGGCTATGAGGATGCCGGCTATTATTGGGTGCCCGGCGTCTGGGTCGAGCCGCCGTCCATCGGCGTGCTGTGGACGCCCCCGTACTGGGGCTTCGTCGGCGGCGTCTACGGCTTCCATGCCGGCTATTGGGGCCCGACCGTGGGCTTCTACGGCGGCATCAATTACGGCTTCGGCTATGGTGGCTTCGGCTTCGATGGCGGTTACTGGAACAACGGTTCGTTCATGTACAACCGTTCGGTGACCAATATCACCAACACCAACATCACCAACGTCTATAACCGCCGGGTGGTCAATGCCCGTCCGGGCGGCGCGGCCTTCAACGGCGCCGGCGGCGTCCGCGCCAGGGAGACTGCCGCCCAGATGGCTGCCGCGCGGAATGCGCGTCAGGAAGCGACCGCGGCGCAGGTCCACAACCGCGAGGCGGCGCATGCCGATCCGGGCATGCGGGCGACCGCTAACCACGGCCGTCCGGCCGTCGCCGCGACCGCCCGTGCCGGTGAGTTCAAGGGTGAAGGTGTCGTCGCGGCTCGCGATTTCAAACCCCTCTCTCCTGAGGTCTATTTCG
>CAZNNJ010000459.1:0-5134 GCA_964574305.1 uncultured Rhodospirillales bacterium
TTTCTTTTCTTCCCTTGGCCGTGCACCGACTATGAGCCCCCGTGCCGAGGATCACGTCCTTGCAGGTCAGGTTGATCAGTTCGGACGCCCGCAACCCGGTCCGAAGTGCAAGCACCAGCAGGACGTGATCAGGCCGCCCCACCCACGTCGTTCGATCGGGCGCGGCCAGCAGCGCCGCTATCTCCTCAGCGTCAAGGAACGTCACGCTCCGCTTTACGTACCGCTTGTTCGGCATTGAGAGAATGCGCTGGCAATGAAGAAGCCAGGGATTCTGGGGAATACTGATGCGTCCACCACGCGAAGCCCGGATGTGCCATGAACGCGGAAGGCCGAATCGAGTACGCCACCGGCGTCACGATTTCCAATCGGACAGGTGCATGAGGCATGATGACCCCATGCATTGTTGCGCACGAATTCGGAGAGTTCGGCATCGCTCTGCAAAGAAGGCCCCGGCAACTCCTCCTGGCTGATGTTTCCCTGGTCGACCAGCGGCTTCGTGATTGAGCGGACGAAGCGGATCGCATCGACGACGGCTTTCAAATCTTCGGCGTCCGGGTCATCGCCATCGTCGAAGCTGTTGAACGTAATGCTCGGCGTATCGCGTGGATCGGATGATCTTAGAGTAACCGTACCGGCGCGATTGCGGGTATGTGCTTTAAGGATTGCCCAGGTCAGATAATCGGTGTGGTCTGCAAGGTCCCCCGAATAGCCCGGATAATAACCGCAAAAGCGCCCCATGAGGGCCATGCAGAATTGATCCGGCGCTCGCAATTTAGCCTGGGACCGCCGAATCACGGCCAACATCGCACCGTTTGAAATATACATTCCGGCGCGCTGATCCGCCCACTCTGCATAAAGCGGGTCGCGGACATCGAATTTCGCACCTGTCATGGCTCGCCATGGCTGCACCACGCGATGGATGACGGCGACCTCGTACCGATCCTGAAGATTTCGACCAACGCCCGGTAATTCAACCAACGGCCTAATTCCCAGTTTTCTCAACGCGGAAGGGTCGCCCACGCCCGAGAGCATCAGCAGTTGAGGCGTGTTGAAGGCGCCACCGGCGAGAATTATCTCGCGTCGCGCTCGAGCCTGGCACAGTTCGCCATCCGTCTGAGCCGGATGCTTACCGGCACGGTAAAGCCGATCGCCTTTCAGATATTCGAGAGCGACGGCGCGATTGCCGGAGGCGAAAATCACTTTGCTTGCGAGCGCATGTAATTCAATCTTCAGCCGGCCGGATGTGCCCGCCTGCGCCTTTAGTAGTCTCTCTCTGGTTCCGGTCCGGCGGTGGTCGTCGGTCGTCAGCGGCGTATAGCAAATTCCCTCGGCCAATCGTTTCCGCATCCGCCGGTCGTTGGGATCGGCGTGGCCAATTAGCAAATGCCAGAGCGCGGTGATCGGCCTCGTGCTTTGGGTTAGCGTTGCGAAAGCAAGTTTGGAGAGTGCCTTCATCAATTGATCGTCGTCGAACGCCTGACGCGGCATGGCGCGTTCAGAGGACAGCCAGCCAGCCCAACCGTGTCCTGTGAGATCAACGCCCAGCCGCCGCAGCAGGCGCCAGCCGGGGCGGTGCCGGCAATTTTCAATTCGCTCGAAATAGTGGCGCATATGCGATGCGCCCCAGCTCTTATCTCCGGTCAATGCCGCAATGTCGTCCCAGTCCGAATCGTGCGGCGCAACCAGGATCATTGCGTTATGGGCCGTGCAGCCGCCAAGCGTACCGGCACGCGGATAGAGGATTCCTGCCGGACCTGCCTTGGGATCGAGAGCCTGGCGTTTCCCGTCGGCATAGTGCTGGACGAAGAAATCCCAGCTCATGTCTGGATTCTCCGACGCAAGTGGGTGAAAGGCCGGGACATCGTAATCTTCCGGCATCCGAATCATCGGTGAGGGCTCCCCTGACGGATCTCCTCCGGCCTCGATGAGCAGGACGGTCATCCCCGCTTCCGCGAGGCGGGCCGCGACCGTACCGCCGCCGGCGCCGGAGCCGACGACGATATAGTCATAGATATCATCGTCGGATTCTACCTCGGCCGAATCGACCACGGTGCTCACAAAGTCTTGAGAAATTCGATCAGCGCCCGCTTCTCGTCATCGCTCAGCCGCGGCTCATCCTCCGCCATGGACGTGCCGAAATAGTGTCCGCGGTTGACTTCAAAGTCGGGGCATTTGCTGAGTTCGAGCAGGCGGGGCGAGAGGTTTTTGAATTTCTCCTTCAGCACATCGTTGGACGCACCAGCCGGGATCGATCTGAGATCGCCTTCGAGATCGCGCAGAAGCATGAAAAGCTTTGTCGTGTGCTTTACGCGATCGACAAAATTGTCGGTTTCGGAGAGCAGTTGCAGGTTCGCCAGCAAATTGACGGGAGTTCCTTGAGGGATGGGGCCGATCTTGACGTTGCCGCCGTCCGAAACAAGCCAGGGAAACCATCTGTGCGCCGTTTGCTGGAAAGGGTGAAGCAGTTCCGGCGTATAGGCCGCCGGCATATAGATCCAGCTTTGATCGGTGGTGCGATCGATCCAACCGACTTTATCGCCGAGCACCGGATCATGGGGCCGTTTCTCGGGCCAAAGGAGTTGTTCGATCGAGATATTAAATATGCGCATACGCGCGTCTACCGATGGATCCTGATCGAATTTAAACTGCTTTCTGGCGTCATCGAATTCCGCGAGGGTATTGTTCAACAGAAATGGTGCGGTCGACCAAACGCTGATCAGAGACGGTGGGCGCGTGTATCCCCGACCGCCCGCCGGCATATTGTAGGTTTTCTCCTCGCCCGAAATCGGATCATGGTATTTGATTGATCCGACCGATGGCAGATCCTTGTAGCTCTGCGACGAGAAGTTATCCCAGATATTGCCGGCGATCGCGTTCGTGGCCAGTGGGCTGCAGGCGTTGGTTTTCAGCAGAGTCACTGGAACGCGAAGTTCGCTCGACAGATAATTGTTGACAAGAAAATCGGGGTCGTCGGCCATTTGCCGCATTTGCGATTTGAAATCTTCTGTCTTGGTCCAGGCCCAGTACTTGTTCCAACAGGCCAGGTAGCCCGGTCCGGCGCAGGCCCCCACGTCGGCGCCGGCAGGTGGTGTCGGCGTCTTGCTGGAGTGACAGCGTGCGCAGGTATTGGCGAAGACGGTCCTGCCCCTGTTGACCAGAGCCAAGTCGGGAGTCAGGTACTTCATGCCTCCAGGTGCCGCGGCGAGCTTGTCCGGCTGGCCAGCTTTCAGGAGGAAACGCGCCATATTCGGCGTCCCTGCCTCCGTCGCCTGCCAGTATACGGAATTTTTCTCAGCCACCGAGATTTCGATCGGTGTGATCAGCTTGCCGCCGACAACCGCATTGAAATGCAGCAGCCATTCTTCGCTGAACACGCCGATATTCAGGTAGACGCGATTGAGTGCACCCAGCACGCCGACCGAATCCGAGCCATCCTTAAGGACGCGCGGCGTCAGGACCGTACTGGGTGCTTCGAAAAGCGTGTTTAGCGGGCTGCCGGAAAACTCAGGATATTGATTGAACTGCTTGTTGAGGAGATTGCCCGCGCCCAAGGCCTCTTTTCCATGCAACGTCGCTAAAGGCAAAACCCGCGACATGACGCTATAGACCGCATTCATGGTGCGGGGATTATTGATGTTGTCGGTGGAAACCAGCGAAGTATCCATCGTCCCAGGGCGATAGGTGTGGACGAGTTGATAAACGAAGTTGTTGCGCTGTGACTGAGGTTGCGCATCGATGGCGGAGTTGTCTGCAAAGATCCTGTCGACCCAGAGATATTGGGCGCCGACGGTCGAGTTCAGTTCCGACCATCGCGGATGAGCCGGAATCGCGGGCGGATGAATCGGGCTTGGCCCGACATGGCAAAAACCGCAGGACATTCCGACGCGATACGGCCGAATCAGCTTCGGATCGTTATAGTAATCAGGGTCGGTATAGTATTTCTCGGCATTCCAATTCTTCTCCGCCTCCTTGTTGAACGCCGGATTAGGAAATAGCCTCAGGCCGACGATTCCGGAATTGATTCCATAGAACGATCCGACCGGCAGCTTCTTTTTGTCGTCAAAGGTTGTGCCGCGCGCGCCGCCCGGCACGCCGGGGTACTTCACCTCGTCTTCGAATGGCTCGGGACCGCATTCCTTTTTGCGAACATCGAGATAGAGGTCGAAGCGTTCCGGATCCTTCTGCCTCGGCTGCTCATAGCAGGGATCGTTGATCAGCCCCACTTCCTGCCAACGTGCTTCGCGTCCGGCCTCGTGCTCGGGATCGCGACCGAACTGCTGCGAAGGATGGCTGGTCACGAGCTTCAGCAGGTCGAACGCACCGAATGTTTTGACTGTCATAACATCCCAGAACCGATCGTTGCCGCCGGTCCAGAGGATCCACATGTTACGGCCGGCAGCCTCCTCCGGTGTCAAAACGATGCCGTTGTCCATGTCGTGAAAATAGTCGTCGGTGCTGTGCCTGAATGATGCGGACGTGAGATTCGCCGTTTTCGCCTCGTCGGGCACCTTGCCGGGCGTCGACTTGTCGTCGCCACAACTGGTGAGAAATACCAGGCACGCCGCGAGCACTGCGATCAGACTGACAGTATTTCGAACCATCGCATCCCCTCCCTAGGCTTCGTTCATTGTACACTTTCTTGCCCGAAAATGCTTGGAATGAATGAGATTATCGTCCAGCAAAACGAGTATTATAGGGACCAGTTCTGTATCGGATTTACGAAAAGCTGCTGAATTCCTGGGGTGTCACGTGAATCCCGCGACTACTCCCCGCAACTATCGCAAGATTTGTCTTTGCACGCACCGAAAACATGCACTTTACCGGATGCAGTCCATTGTTCCGACTAGCCTTTTCGCGCCCATCTGGTCGTCGCGAATGCACGAGCCGGGGTCCCGCGGCAAGTTCAGGTCAATTTGCCTATAAGTCGCGATAACCAACTCCCTGCCGGCGGAGGAGATGAAAGTTCGCCCAGGGCATGCAGGTACCGGTCCATAAGGTGATCACGGATGGACGGTGGCAGCTCTTCGATCAGAATGGCCGCCATTGGATTGCCAGGAAACGTAGGCAAATCGCGAGCCGGCGGCGCCTTCAGCAATGCCGGCCTGCTCGAGAAGATCGCCGGGGCCGGCATCAG
>CAZNNJ010000460.1:0-5126 GCA_964574305.1 uncultured Rhodospirillales bacterium
GGTTCCCGGGCGGGGATGGGGTCAGCAGCGGGCATACCCCGGCAAGGGCGGCTTCGATCGTGTTGAGCCCGGGCAATTCCTTCCAAGCGACGGGGAAGGCTTCGAGATCGAGCGCGGCGACGGCATCGGCATTCCCGACGACCGCCGCCACCGCCTCGCCGCGGAACCGCGTCTCATGCTCCGCGAAGGCCGGCTGGTCGGCAAAGACCGGGATCACGCCATAACGATTTTCGCCTGGCACATCGGCCGCGGTGAAGACGCGGACGATACCTGGATGGGCCGCGACATAGGCGTCGATGTCGCCGAGCGTGAAGCGCGCGCGATGGAACGGGCTGCGCACGACGCGCAGGAGAAGAGAATCGGCGGGATAGGCATCGGCACCAAAAAGGTCGCTCCCTTCGACTTTGCGGACACCGTCAAGCCGCTCGATCCTGGCGCCGACCGCCGATCCGGCCCCGGGTAACGGGAAATCGGATACGGGCGAGGCGGCATCCAGGATCGCGTCCACGATCTTGCGATAGCCGGTGCAGCGGCAGAGCACGCCGGCGACCGCGTCGTGGACTTCGCCTTCGGCGGGATCGGACGTACGCGCCAGCAGCGCCTCGGCGGCGATCAGCATGCCGGGGGTGCAGATCCCGCATTGCGCCGCACCGTGACGCAGGAAGGCGGCCTGAAGCCGCCGGCCGATGTCCGACCCGTCGGCCAGCCCCTCGATGGTGGTGATGCTCCGCCCCTCGACCTGGCCCGCGGCAACGAGGCAGGCGCAGACCGGCCGGCTATCGAGCAGCACCGTACAGGCGCCGCAATCGCCGGCATCGCACCCGACCTTTGTTCCCGTGAGCCTCAGATCGTCGCGCAGCATCGCGGACAGCCGATCCGACCGACGTGCGGACACCACCGTCGCGCGGCCATTCAGCGTAAAGGCCAGCGCGCTTCGCGGCATTGTCATGACGGTCCTCCCGCGACACAGGCATCGATCGCCCGCCGCACCAAGGTCAAAGCCGCGCCCCGGCGAAAGGCGGCCGTCGCACGCGTGTCATCGATCGGCGACAGCACATCGAGATGCTCCGGCTTCGCCAGCGCACCGAGGCCGGGTCGCGCCGACGCGCCGACGAGCAGTTCCTCCAGATCGTAGAGCCGCCGGGCGACAGCGGAGCAGGAGCCGACCGCGATTCGCGCCTGTGCGACCCGGCCGGCGCGGCTTTCCGCGACGGCCGCCACCATCGCGATCGAGATGACCAGATAACGCCTGGCGCCGAGCTTGAGGAATGCCGAGCCGCCGCCATCGATGGTGCGCGGAATGATAACCGCGGCGAGGATTTCTCCTGCACGAAGCGCCGTCGCGCGATAGCCGGTTAGAAACGCCGCCAGCGTCATGCGCCGCCGTCCGCCAGCGGAGGCAAGCTCCACCTCCGCGTCCAGCGCGAGCAGCGGCGGAACACCGTCGGCCGCCGGCGAGGCATTGCACAGATTCCCGCCGATCGTGGCGCAGTTCTGGATCTGGATCGAGCCGATTTGGCGCGCCGCAGACTTGAGGCCGTCGAAGCAGGGCGGCAGGGGCGCCGCGACCAGCTCGCTCCAGGTCGTTCCGCCGCCGATACGGATTTCGGTCTCGCCGGCCTCGATACCCTGAAGGCCAGGCACCCCGGAAATATCGACGATTGGCCCATCGGCGATGCTTTCGCCCAGTCCCGGAAAGAAATCGGTTCCGCCGGCCAGAATGCGCCCGCCTTCGGTCGCCAGAACCGAAACCGCCTCATCGAGCGTATGGGGACGGAAATACACCTGCGGAGCCTTGTTCTCAGTGGTGCCGAGGAAATCTTATATCGTTTGTATACAAATGATATTGGCCTGCCGCTTTCACACTGTCAACCGCGATTTCGTAAAGCAGCGGCAGCCTCCGCGCGATTAAAAGAATGCCTGAATGCCGGTCTGCGCCCGGCCCAGTATGAGCGCGTGGACGTCGCTCGTCCCCTCATAAGTATTGACGGTCTCCAGATTCTGGGCGTGGCGCATGACATGATATTCCTCATGGATACCGTTGCCGCCATGCATGTCGCGGGCAGCTCGGGCAATCTCGAGGGCTTTCGCGCAATTGTTGCGCTTGATCATCGAGATCATCTCGGGCGCCGCCTTGCCGTCATCCATCAGCCGCCCGACCCTGAGCGCCGCCTGAAGGCCGAGCGCGATATCGGTCTGCATATCGGCGAGCTTCTTCTGCACCAGCTGTGCCGCCGCCAGCGGCCGGCCGAACTGCCTGCGTTCGAGCACATAATTCCGGGCGCGATGCCAGCAGTCTTCAGCGGCGCCCATCGCACCCCAGGCGATGCCATAGCGCGCGCGGTTGAGGCACCCGAACGGTCCCTTCAAGCCCGAAATGTTGGGCAGCAGCACGGTTTCCGGCACCTCCACGCCATCCATGACGATTTCACCGGTGACGGAAGCACGCAAGGACAGCTTTCCATGGATCGCCGGCGCGGAAAGGCCCTTCATGCCCCTTTCCAGCACGAATCCTCGGATCGCGCCGTCATGGGCGGCCGATTTGGCCCAGACGACGAAAACATCCGCGATCGGCGCATTGGTGATCCACATCTTCGCGCCCGTAACACGGTAGCCACCCGGAATTTTTTCGGCCCGGGTCTTCATCGAGGCCGGATCCGAACCCGAATCGGGCTCGGTCAACCCGAAACAGCCGACCAACCTGCCCGACGCGAGACCGGGCAGATACGACTCGCGCTGCCGTTGGTCGCCATAGGCATGAATCGGAAACATCACCAGCGACGACTGAACGCTCATCATCGACCTGTATCCGGAATCAACCCGCTCAATCTCCCGGGCCATGAGGCCATAGGCTACATAGGACAGGTCGGAACCGCCGTCGGCGGCCGGCAGGGTCGCCCCGAGCAGCCCGGCCGAGCCCATGGCAACGAACAGGTCACGATCGGTTATCTCTTCGCGATAGGCCTCGATCACGCGCGGCTGGAGCACGGATTCGGCAAAACGCCTGGCCGAATCACGGATAAGCCGCTCATCTTCATTCAACTGCTCTTCAAGCAGGAAGGGATCCGCCCAGGAGAAGGCTGCCTGGCCAGGCTCAACGATGCCCATCGACATTCCGTCCTATTTCATTTGTATACAAATGAATATAGCGACATGCTGGGCGCATCGCAACAAAAGGACAACGCGGAGGTTCAAGTCTCGGGCACGCAGCCACCGAGAGGGAGTTGCTGCCGGTTTTGCGGTAAGCGTCCGATGACGGGCCTGATCAGTTTTGGAGGTGGAGCGGGCGTCGCTCAGATCTGAGGCTTCGCCGGCGTACGCTTTCTCGGCGCCCACCGACGGTCGAGATCGGCGAGCCCGTCCTCGATGAGAGCTTGGTTGACGAGGCTGGGATCATAGTCCTCGCCCATCCAGTCGAGTACGTCGGCATGCTCCTCGTCGGATGGATCTTTGAGGATTCGGAGTTTTTCCATATAGCCCCATGGCCCCCCGCTATCCTCCGGCGGGCAACGCCCGATGGCGTCGATCAGCTGGATCCGTGGAAGCCCGGCGATCTTTGGCGCCGTCTTCACCAGTTTGACCTTATGCTCCCAGCCGTCGCCGAAGTCGTAAATGTAGCTGAACGTCTTGCGTCCGGCGTCGGTCAGAGCCGCGGCGAGCGTCATCTTTTTGGCGTCCATCGGACCATCTAAGCCATAGTCGGGATGAGGCTCGCCCCAGCCGCAACCCCCAATCCGCATTTCATACAGATGGCTGTTGGTCCAGGGCATTGCCTCCTGAATGACCAGATGCAGGCGATCCAAGCGGATATCGAACGGGACCGTGACGCGGCGATGGACCTTGGGCTGGACGTCGACAAGATCGATGGTCAGCACCGCAAGCAATGTCATGAGGTGGTATCCTCCAAGTTTCGGCGCCAGTTCCAGGGCAGCAGCGTCTCGATCCGGCTCGCGGGATGGGTGTCGATCCGCGTGATGATGTCGGTCAGGTAGGCCTCGGGGTTAACGCCATTCAGCCTGCAGGACTGGATAATGGTGTAGAAGACAGCGGCGTGATCGCCGCCGGTGTCGGATCCCAGGAATGTCCAGTTTCGCCGCCCGAGGGTCAACGGTCGGATTGCGCGCTCGGCAGCGTTATTCGTCATTTCCAGACGCCCGTCGCGGGTGAAGATCGTCAGGGCGTCCCAGCGATTGGTGCTATATGAGCTGCTGCCGGTTTCGTGGACACGCGGTTACGCTAACTCGGCCCGTTTTTTCGAACGAGACCGGGCCGAGGTAGCCGATGGGCGAGTGTCTGCGAAACCCGTAGACGCGGGACGACACGGCCGACGGCATCCGGACCATGCTCACGCGGGGCGACAAGCGCGGGCAACTGGATGCCATGCTGCGCAGCGACCTTGGGACGATCCTTCCAAACGCACAAAAACTCTCGGCGCTTTTGCATCGGGAGTATTGGTATCGGTGGTTGCGGGGGCAGGATTTGAACCTGCGACCTTCAGGTTATGAGCCTGACGAGCTACCGGGCTGCTCCACCCCGCGTCACCGAGAACAGGTGGACCGAGACCGCTTCAGGGTCCGCCCATAACAGGAATATGCGAACGAAATAGGGTTTTGAAAAGGCTTGGATCCATATGCTTGGAAGACCTGGCAGCGACCGACTCTCCCGCGTCTTGAGACGAAGTACCATTGGCGCTGAGAGGTTTCACGGCCGAGTTCGGGATGGGATCGGGTGTGTCTCTCTCGCTAGAGCCACCAGGTCGTCGAAGCATATGGCGCCCCACCTTCTGCTGAAAGGCGGCGCCTTTATTTTGTGACCAAACGGAATTCGTGCTGATGAAGATCGATAAACGCTAGTGACGATATCGCCGCTGCGCGTGGAACGGTCAGGCTAAGCCTGACGTAATACTGGTAAATCAAGCCGATCGAGCGATTAGTACCGGTAAGCTTCGTGCATTACTGCGCTTCCACACCCGGCCTATCAACGTGATGGTCTATCACGGCTCTGATAGGGATTACTGGTCTTGAGGGGGGCTTCCCGCTTAGATGCTTTCAGCGGTTATCCCGTCCGCACTTAGCTACCCGGCGATGCGGCTGGCGCCACAACCGGTACACCAGAGGTGCGTCCAT
>CAZNNJ010000461.1:0-5101 GCA_964574305.1 uncultured Rhodospirillales bacterium
GTTAATCTGTGTTCATCTGTGGCTAAAAATCTTGGATTCCCGCCTTCGCGGGAATGACGGTGTGGAGAATCCGACCAATGCCCAGTGTTTTCAGAACGCCCGATGCGCGCTTCGCCGGCCTGCCGGACTATCCGTTCGCGCCGCATTACGCGGAGATCGCGGACGAACGCCTCGGCAGCCTCAGGATGCATTTCATCGATGAGGGGCCGCGCGACGCGCCGGTCGCGCTGATGCTGCACGGCGAGCCGACTTGGTCATTCCTCTATCGCAAGATGATCCCGGTCGTGGCCGCCGCGGGCTATCGTGCGGTGGCGCCGGATATGATCGGCTTCGGCCGCTCGGACAAGCCGGGAGCCCGCGCCGACTACAGCTATCAGCGCTTCGTCGACCAGCTGAAAGCCTTCATCATCGGCCAGGATCTGACGCGCATGACCCTGGTCTGCCAGGATTGGGGCGGCCCGATCGGCGTCAGGGTGCTCAGCGAGCTCACTGACCGGTTCGACGCCGTGCTGGCGACCAACACGCTGATCCCCAATTTCGAGCCGCCGCCCCGCGGCGTCGCCGGCTGGCCGGGCAAGCAGATCGAGGATTGGGCGGCGCTGTGCCGAAGCTCGGACGACCTGCCCATATCCGAGATCGTGTCGGGCGTGGGCGTCGACCGGCTGCCCGATGCCGTCCGCGCCGCCTATGATGCCCCCTTCCCCGACGCCTCCTACAAGGCCGGCACGCTGCAGATCACCTGCTGCATCCCGATCGAGGAGACGATGCCCGGCATCGCCGAGAACCGGAAGGCCTGGGAGGTGATCGAGACATTCGACCGCCCGTTCCTGACCGCCTTCAGCGACCGCGACCCCTCGACCAAGGGCTGGGAAGCGATCTTCCGCGACCGGGTTCCTGGCGCCAAGGGCCAGCCGCATGTCGAGATCAAGAATGCGGGCCATTTCGTGCAGGAGGAACAGGGCCCGGAACTCGCGCGGGTGCTGGTCGATCTGATGAACCGAACCTACCGATAGCTCCTTTCCGCTTTCCCTTTCGCCCAAACAGCGCAAAGCTGTTGCCGCGGGAGGGAGCATGGCTGACATCGTCCTGATCAATCCGCGCTTCACGGCGTCCTATTGGGGCCTGGAGCATGCCCTGCCCCTGATGGGCAAGAAGGCAAATCTTCCGCCGGCCGGCCTTTTGCTGCTGGCGGCGCTGACCCCCGGCCGGCACCAAGTGACCGTTCTCGACGAGAATGTGGCGCCCATCGATTTCGAACGCTGCGCGCGGGCCGATCTGGTCGGGCTGACCGGGATGATCGTCCAGCGCCACCGGATGCGCGAGATCCTGGTTGACCTGAAATCGCGCGGTGTCGTAACCGCGGTCGGCGGGCCCTGGATCACTGTCGAGGAAGACTATTTCGGCCCGCTCGCCGACTATGTCTTTGTCGGCGAGGCTGAAGAGACCTGGCCCCGCTTCGTCGAAGACTGGGAAAACGGCCGGGCGGCGAAACGCTACGAACAGGCCGATCGCACCGATATGAGCACGGTGCCGCCACCCCGGCTCGACCTCATCGATCTCGGCGACTATGCGTTCGGGAGCGTCCAGTTCACCCGCGGCTGCCCTTTTACCTGCGAATTCTGCGACATCATCGTCATTTTCGGCCGGCGGCCGCGCCTGAAGACACCACCGCAGATCGTCGCCGAGCTGGAGGCGCTCCGCCGCCACGGCGCCGAGGTCGTGTTCATCGTCGATGACAACCTGATCGGCAACAAAAAGGCGATCAAGGAGGTCTTGCACAGCGTCATCGACTGGCAGCGCCAGCACAATTATCCGCTGACCTTCTTCACCGAAGCGTCGCTCGATCTCGCCGACGACCAGGAGCTGATGCAGCTTCTGGTCGCGGCGAATGTCATCCATGTCTTCGTCGGGATCGAAACCCCCAACGAGGCTTCGCTGAAAGAAACGAAAAAGCTGCAGAACATGCGCAAGGGCGGGACCCTCGTCGACAAGGTGCATCGGATTCAGGAGGCCGGCCTCGAAGTCTGGAGCGGGATGATGCTGGGTTTCGACAATGACGACGAGACGATCTTCGATGCCCAGCGCAGCTTCATCGCCGATGCGCGGATCGTCAGCTCGATGATCGGGATGGTCTATGCCATTCCGAACACCCCGCTGCATGCCCGTCTGGAAAAGGAGAACCGGCTGGACCCGTCCGACGACCCTGCCTTCGGCACCAATGTGATCCCCGCCCGGTTGGATCGCGCGACATTGCGCAATGGCTATCTGCGGGTGCTGACCGACCTGCACGAGCCCAACGCCTTTTTCGACCGGCTGGATTCGCTCTATCTCAACGGCCCGCTGGCGCACGACCACGGCCGGACGGCGCGTCTCGGGCAGCTGTCGTGGCGCCGGTGGGCAGAAACGGTCCGGCTGGTGACGCGGGCGGTCGTGCTGCTGTCGAGGATCGTCTTCCTGGTTCCGGATGCCGGGCTGAGGGGCATCTATGTCAGGCGATTCCTGCAGGTCCTGCGCCTGAAGCCGATCCCCGCGATCCTGTTCGTCTATGCGCTCCGCGCGGCCATGCACTATCACGGCTGGAAACTCGCGCGTGCCATGGCCGATCCGGCGGGCCGGGTCGTCAATTCCTACTGATTGCTGACGCTCCGGCCAAACTCAAAACCTTTACGCTTTCTTTACGCGGTACGCGCCCGTTCGACCTATCGCCTTTACATGCGCGCCGCCTATCGTCCCGCCGTTCGCCTCCCGGAGACTCTGATGCTCGACGTCGCCTATCTCGCGGGCCTGTTGATCTCATACGGTTTGTTCTACGGCTTTTCCTATGTCTGCAGCCGGCTGTAGCGGAGCCCCAAGCCCATGAATTTCGATATCGTGGTCGGCGGCATCACGTTCCTGGGCC
Organism: uncultured Rhodospirillales bacterium; assembly: GCA_964574305.1. Classification (GTDB taxonomy): domain Bacteria; phylum Pseudomonadota; class Alphaproteobacteria; order BOG-932; family Roseiterribacteraceae; genus BOG-932. Next base: position 2,900 of record CAZNNJ010000461.1, read on the forward strand.
TGCTTGCCTATCTCATGTTCGTCCTCGTCCATTCCGAGCGCTTCTGAGCCCAAGAGAACGTTCGTGCATACGACCGACTATCTGCAGTTCGCCCTCTTCGCCGCCATCATCCTGGCCACCACCCAGCCGCTCGGCCGCTATATGCAGGCCGTGTTCAGCGGCGAGAAAACCTTCCTGTCGTTCGCGCTTCGCCCGGTCGAGCGGCTGATCTATCTCGCCTGCGGCGTCGACGAGACTGCCGAGCAGGGCTGGAAGAAATATGCCGGCCATCTGCTGCTGTTCGCGCTGCTCGGCACGATTCTGACCTATGCGATCCTGCGGCTGCAGGCGCTGCTGCCGCTCAACCCGCAAGACCTGCCGGCCGTGGCGCCCGACCTGGCGATGAACACGGCGGTCAGCTTCTACACGCACACGAACTGGCAGGCTTACAGCGGCGAGAACACGCTGAGCTATCTCAGCCAGATGGCCTCTCTGGCGGTGAGCAATTTTCTTGCCGCCGCCACCGGCCTGGCGGTCGCGGTGGCGCTGACCCGCGGGCTGGCTCGCAAGTCGGTCAAGACGATCGGCAATTTCTATGTCGATCTGACCCGCTCCATCCTCTATCTGCTGCTGCCGATGGCGATCGTCGGTGCGCTGATCCTGGTGTGGCAGGGCGTGCCGCAAACCTTGGGCGGCCCGATCGAGGCGCAGACCATCGAAGGCGCCAAACAGACGATCGCACTGGGCCCCATAGCCTCACAGGAGTCGATCAAGCTGCTGGGCAGCAACGGCGGCGGCTTCTTCAACGCCAACAGCGCCCATCCGTTCGAGAACCCGACCCCGCTCGCCGACTTTTTCGGGAATCTGCTGATGTTCCTGATCCCGGCCGCCCTGGTCGACACGTTCGGGCGGATGATCGGGCGGCGCAAGCAGGCCTACGCGATTTACGGCGCGATGGGGATCATGTTCGTCTTCGGCCTCGCAGCCGCCTATTTCGCCGAGATCTCACCCAACCCGGCGCTCACCCAGATCGCCGGCTACTCCGCGGCCCAAGGCAATATGGAGGGCAAGGAGGTGCGGTTCGGTGTTGCCGATTCCGTCCTGTGGGCGGTGACGGCGACCGATAGCTCGGCCGGCGCGACCAATTCCATGCATGACAGCTACATGCCGCTGGCCGGGATGGTGCCGCTGTTCAACATCCTGCTGGGCTGCGTCGTCTTCGGCGGCGTCGGCTCAGGCCTCTACGGCATCCTGCTGCATGTCTTCCTGGCGGTCTTCATCGCCGGGCTGATGGTCGGGCGTACGCCGGAATATGTCGGCAAGAAGATCGAATCGCGGGAAATCAAGCTCGCCATCTTCGCCCTGCTCGCGACCACGGTGGGCACGCTGATCCTGGCCTCGATCGCCGCGATCACGCCGCTCGGCGTCGCCGCGCTGGGCAATGACGGCCCGCACGGGCTGAGCGAGATTCTCTATGCCTTCGCCTCCAGCGACGCCAATAACGGCTCGGCCTTCGCGGGGCTCAGCGACAACAATGTCTTCTACAATGTCGCCTTGGCCGCGACGATGCTGATCGGCCGCTTCATCGTCATCATTCCGATCCTCGCCATCGCCGGCAGCTTCGCCGCCAAGAAGACGGTGCCGCCCTCTTATGGCGCCTTCCCGACCGATACCGGCCTGTTCGTCGCCCTGCTTATCGGCACGGTCGTGATCATCGCCGGACTAACCTTCTTCCCGTCCCTGGCGCTGGGACCGATCGTCGAACATTACGCATTGAAGGCCGGGGACAGATTTTGAGCAGACCCGCCACCATGAACCAGATGCGCGGGCTCGACCTGCTGGACAGCCGCTTGACCGTGGCCGCCGGGATCGAGGCCTTCCGCAAGCTGAACCCCGTCACGCTGTTCCGCAACCCGATCATCTTCGTCACCGAGGTGGTGGCTTTTGTCGCAACGATGCTGGGCTTCCACCAGGCGGCGATCACCGGCGGCGAGCATACTGCCGTCATCGGCCAGATCTGCGCCTGGCTGTGGTTCACGGTCTTGTTCGCCAATTACGCCGAGGCGCTGGCCGAGGCGCGCGGCAAGGCCTTCGCCGAATCGCTCCGCCGCACCCAGGCCGACACCAAGGCCCACCGCCTGATCTCCGAGCATGGCGACGAAACCGAGGAGGTGCTGTCCAGCACGCTACGCGAGGGCGATATCCTGATCGTCTCGGCCGGCG
>CAZNNJ010000462.1:0-5097 GCA_964574305.1 uncultured Rhodospirillales bacterium
CACCCTAACCCTCTCCCATCCAGGGAGAGGGAATCGAATTCATGTCCCTCCCCCTTGATGGGGGAGGTTAGGAGAGGGTGAAAGCTCGAACCGCGCCAATGCCTCACGCTTTGCACAACCGCAAAATAGCGGCAGTCAAACTCCCCCGCGGATCGGCCATCTCGTCCATCACCGAAAAGTGGTTGGCCCCCGGCACGACCAAATCCCAGCCGGGCAACCGGGCGGCAACCCACCGCGCATAGTAATCCCGCGTCTGCCGCCGCATCTCCGGCAGCTCATCCTCGCCGACCGCGAAGCAGACGGGCCCGGCCTTACCCGGTAGATGAAGAAGCGGCGAGTTGCGCAGCGCCATGTCGCGGTTCATGCCGATAACCGTGTTCAGCCGTGAAAGCCGGATCGGCTCCAGCTCATAGAGGCCGCTGACCAACAGCGCGCCCCTCACATCCGGCCGGCCCGCCAGCATCGCCGCCAGATGCGCCCCGGCTGAGCTGCCTGCAACCACCAGCCGTTCGGGGTCGGCGTCGTAGACCGGCAGGCGCGGCACCAGCCAGTCGAGAGCCATGTGCATCTCGGCAACGATGCCGTCCAGGTCGATATTCGGGCACAGCGTGTATTCGACAGCGGCAACATTGATGTCATGCGCCAGCGGGCCGCGCGCGACGAAGCATTCCTCCTCCTTGTCGCACCATTGCCAATAGCCGCCATGGATGAAGAGGACGGTCGGCCGCCCGGCCACGCGGGCCGGGAAGAAATCCAGGCGCTGGCGCGGCGCGGGGCCGTAACGAAGGTCGCGATGGACCTTGGTCTCCCCATACAGGGCCGCGCTGTCGGCGGCCCAGCGGGCGAGGTGGGCGGCATGGTCGGCGACATGGCCGCGATTGTCGTAGGCGCGGTCGAGCTCCGCCTGGGTCATGCCGCGATAGATGACCCCGGCCCCGACCATCAGTTGCGGAAGCGTGCGGCAGCCATCTCATGGAACTCCAGGCTCGTCGTACTGCCGGGGTCCCAATAGAGATCCTTGGCGAACTTGGTGGTGATCTTGTCGACAGTCGCCTGGATGGCGGCGATCTTGTCCACCGGCCAGGCATGCTCCTGAGCATAAGCCGGGCCGAGGTCGGCGCGCGGTGTCAGGTAGCCTTCCAGCGCCGATTTCTCCGCCGCATAGGCGCCGCCCATATACCGGTCGATGAAGGCCAGCGCCTTGTCGACCGTGCCGCGATCCTTGGCCTGGGCCTCGCGCGCCGCCGGGCGCAGTAGGGGATGGAATAGAGGCCGATATCGAGCCCGACCTTGCCCAGCGTGCGCTTGTCGTCGAACAGCAGCTTCCATGACACTTCGGCGGGGCGTCCGGCTCGCCGAGGTCCTTCCAGAAATAGCAGAAACCGTCGGCATTGATCTGGAACGCGGAAACAGCGTCTCTCCGGCGGCAGCGATCGCGGCGCCTGCGCCCTGCATGAAGCGCCGCCGGTCGAACGGCCGGTGCGTCCGTATGTTGCTGCCGCCCATAGTCCCACCCTATCAATAGATAAGGGCCGGACCGGCTGTATGCCGGTCCGGCTCCATCCTCTCACAATTGCCCTAGAACTTCATCGATCCTCTGAGCCCGACCGTCAGCGGACGGAGCGTATAGGCCTCCGACACGAAGTTGATCGACGGCCGCTGGATGATCTTCTGGTTGTTGGTCAGGTTCTTGGCATAGAGGCTGACCTCATAGGGTCCGGTGGTCATGCCCAGGCTGCCGTTGAGCACACCGTAGGACGGCTCGTTATAGGCCGGGTCGGTTTGCGAGAAAGCGCCTTTTGAGGAGCCGACCAGATCGTAGTCGCCGCGGATGAAGGCATCCATCCGGTCGTTGATCGGGAAATCGTAATCGGCGCTGAACACGAACGTGTATTTCGGCACGTTCAGCACATCCTGGCCGACCTGAGCGGTCTGCGAGTTCGGACTTTGGGTGATGACAGTCCGGGTGACATCCCCGCTGAGACCCAAGGTCAGTTCCGGCGTGACCAGGGCACGAATCTCGAACTCGGTACCATAGCTTTCGGCTGCCCCGAAATTCTGGGTGATCGAGGCGCCGCAGGACGGCAGATTGATCTGCTGCTGGATATTGTCCCAATCGATATAGAAGGCATCGGCATTGACGGTTACCCGGTTGTCCATCAGGCGGCTCTTGGCGCCCACCTCATAGCTCCACAATTTGTCCGGACCGTATTTGGTCGGTTTGTCCGAGATGCCGTATTTGTGCAGATCATCGCCGCAGACCGAGCTTGCAACCGGGCCTGTCGGGCCGCCGAGGCGGAAGCCCTTCGAGATCGTGCCGTAGACCGACACATCCTGATCCACCGAGTATTCGAGCGAGAATTTCGGCGTGAAGGCGTAGGTGTCGGTTTGCGCCGTGAACGGAAACACGTTGCCGAAGGACAGGATGCCGAAGCTGTTCCGGAAATAATTCTGCGTCGCATATTCGTAGCGCATGCCCACGGTGCCCTTCAGGTCGGGCAGGATATTGTAGTCGGCCTGGGCGAACACCGCATATTGCTGCTGGTCCAGCCACTGATTGTCGCCGTAGAGCAGGTCCTGTGCGTAGGAGATATAGGGGAGGGTCGGGTTCTGCAGATGCTCGGAGTAGTTGCTGATCGGCGACTGACGACTCTGAATACCGAAGCCGTAGATCTTCTTGAACGCGGCACTGAAGCCCGGCGCCGGCTCGAAGTCGTCGCGGGACTGGCGCTGGTTCTCGAAATAGAAGCCGGCGATCCAGTTGAGCTCGTTGCCGAACAGCGTGGCGTCCTTCGAGGTCAGCCGGATTTCTTCCGACTCCTGCCAGGTGCGGTCGTCGCGATGGACCGGCGACGGAATCGTGCCGAGGATCGTATCGTTCTGGACCTGCTTGTCCGGGCGCGCCGGGTCCAGGAAGAATTGCGCGACGGCCAGGCTGTTGAACACAGTGCCGTCATCCTGGAAGTCGAAATTCCGCTGGAAGAAGCCGGTGGCGGAGGTCAGGGTGAAGCTGTCGAAATCCTTCTCGATCGTCAGGCTGGGGATGAAGACATTGTCGGTGATCGGCTCGTTCACCGGCTTGTTCTGGTTGAAGGTGCCGAGCCCGGGATAGAAGACCGGCGTATCGGCCGTGTGGTCGTGCTGGTAGAACATCGCCAGCGTCGCCGACAGCGTATCGTCGACCTGCAGCTTCGAGGTGAAACGGAAGGCGGTCCAGCGCTCGGTATTGGTGCCCGATTGCAGCAACTGGCCGTTGCCGTTCGGGTTGTAGTGATCGATATAGCCGCTGTTATAGCCGGACTGGGCCGAGAAGCGCAGGCCGAGCTTGTCGGGGATAACCGGCAGGTTGACCGTCGCGTCGAGGCTGTAATTCACGTCGCCATGATCGGTACCCGACAGGTCGGCGTTGACGTCGCCGGAATAGTTGCCGAGATCGACCTTCTTGCTGATGAAGCGCAGGTTGCCACCCATCGAGCTGGCGCCGAACAGCGTGCCCTGGGGGCCGCGCAGCACCTCGACCCGATCGAAATCGAGGAACTTGGGCTCGGCCGCGCCGTCATAGAGGTTGCCCTGGGTGATCGACACCTCGTCCATGTAGACCGACACGGTGGCCGAGCCTGAGATCGAGCTGATGCCGCGGATATTGATGTTGGTCGTGCCGGGGCCGACCGGGCCGCCAGACACGGTCGAACCCGCATTGAACGAGACGCCGGGAAGCGCGCGGGTGATGTCCTGGAAGTTCTCGATATGCTGTTCCTGCAGGGCCGCGCCGGTCAGCACCGAGATCGAGGCCGGGACCTTGGTCAGGTCTTCGGAGCGCTTCTGCGCGGTGACGACGATCTCCTCCAATTGCCCGGATCCGGCGGTCGACTGGCCAGCGGTGGATTGGGCAACCTGCTGGGCGAGCGCGAAGCTGCTGGTCATCTGCCCGAATGCGGCAACCGCCACGAGCAATCCAAGTTGACCTGGAGACGTACGCATATCTGACCTCGCTTCGTTGGTTGTCTTTTGCCCTCGACCGCGGCCCGTCCGTTCCGAAACGAGCTACAACTCTGTCGATTGTGCGCTGCAAAAGGCGTGCCATTGGCGAGGCCACGGGAATCAGCGGATTTGCCTGCTTTTTACGCAAATCAACTGATCAATAGACAGGCAGATCGTCGGCAACTGTCTAAAAAATAGGCTACAATCCGAATATAGATTGTTAACGATTTTGCGCGAACTGGAGATGCCCGGACGGGACCGCCGCCGGGTTGCCGGGACCGTCCTTTTCCGCCGGTCCGGTGCCGCGGATCGCGGCTATCTGCCCAGCCCGAGACGCCTGCCTCAGGACCTGTCCGCCTCCAGCGAGACATGGGCGCTGACGATCCGCCAGCCGTTTTGTGTCCGGACCCAGGTCTGGCTCTGCCGGCCGATCCTTGTCTCGCCGGCGCGGTGGAACTCGGTGTTCGCGGTTGCGAAATCGCGCCCGAAGGTGGTGATGACGGTGTTGGCCAGAACCCGCCTGGGCGAGCCGCCGGCGCGGGCCACGCGAAAGGCGGCGATGGCGTCATGGCCGTAAAGCCGCTCGCCGGCGCCGTAGCGGAGCGTGAGCGGGGAGTTCCAGAACAGCGCGTCAAGCGTCGCGATATCGTTCTCCAGCAGCGCCGTCTCATAGCGCTCGAACTCCGCCGTCACCTCGGCCATGACGAGGGGATCGTTGACGATCACGGCACCTCCGGCGCGGAGACGACGCCGTCGCGCTCGAGCTGGGCGGCGACGCGCAGGGCCACCTCCTCTGCCCAAGCCGGCGCGATGATCTGGATGCCGACCGGCAGGCCGCCGGGCATGTCGACCGGCACGGTGACGACCGGCAGGCCGATGAAGCTGATCGGCTGGGTATAGATGCCGACATTGGGGCGAAGCGGCACGTCCTGGCCGCCCAGCATCAGCGTGGTCTGGTCGAGCCTGGGCGCCGCGCTGGGCGTGGCCGGGGCGATCAGCACGTCGACAGTATCGAACACCGCCCGCAGCTGGTCGCGGAAGGCCAGGCGTATCCGGCGGACCCGGTCGATCACCGAGGCCGGCAGCAGGGCGCCGGCAAAGAAACGGTCGCGCGTG
>CAZNNJ010000463.1:0-5090 GCA_964574305.1 uncultured Rhodospirillales bacterium
AGCGGCGTCAGGGCAAGCCGTGCATCGATCGCACCGCTTCACTAGAGTGGGCGCATGGGCGCCAACGCGCCGGCCGAGCCGCAGCACGTCGTGCTCTACGACGGCACGTGCGGCTTCTGCGAGCGGACGACGCGGTGGATCGTCGACGCCGATCGCGCCGGACGCTTCCACTTCGCGCCGCTCCAGGGTCCCACGGCCGCCGCGATCCTCCCGGGGCCGGGTGGCGAGGTGTTCGATGCCGCGCTGAGCCTGAAGGGACTGCCGGTGCCGGAACTGGTCGACGGCCAGGTGCTGGCCAAAACCCTCTACCTCTCGCTCGATCCGGCCAATCGTGGCTGGATGGCCGGGCCGACCTATATCCCGGCGGTGCCGCTGGGCGTGCCGATGTGGGGCGGGGTGATGGGCCGGGTGGTGAAATCGAAATCCGACCGCTTCCATGAGGGCGACATCGTCGGCGGCTTCGGCAGCTGGAGCGATTACTGCGTCCTGCCGGGCGACCAGATCAACAAGATACCGGAGACCGGCCTGCCGCTGACCGCCGCCCAGGCACTGTTCGGCGGGGCCGGCGGCACCGCCTATGTCGGCACGATCGATGTCGGCCAGGTCAAGGCGGGGCAGACCTTCGTCGTCTCGGGCGCGGCCGGCTCGGTCGGCTCGCTGGCCGGGCAGATCGCCAGAATACTGGGCGCGACAGTGATCGGCATCGCCGGCTCGGCCGAGAAATGCCGCTGGCTGACCGAGGATCTCGGCTTCGATTTCGCCATCGACTACAGACAAGAGAACGTCCGCAAACGGCTGGCCCAGATCGCGCCGAACGGCGTCGATGTCTATTTCGAGAATGTCGGCGGCACGGTCGGCAATGCCGTGCTCGCCAACCTGGCCAAGGGCGGCCGGGTCGCGCTGTGCGGGCTGGTGTCGCAATACAATGCCGACGACAATCCGGTCGACGGGATCAACCTGCTGCCGGTGCTGCTCAAGAGCGGCACGGTCCAGGGCTTCATCCTGCTCGACTATATGCACCGGCTGGGCGAGGCCAGCGCCAAGCTCGGCCAGTGGCTGGCCGAGGGCAAGGTCAAGTACCATGCCGACGTGGTCGACGGGCTGGAGAACGCGCTCACCGCCTTCAAGACTCTGTTCACGCCGGGTGCCGCGCACAAGGGCAAGCTGATGGTTCGCGTCGACCCGTCGGCGAACTGACACAATGACCGCCACCGCCAAATCCGCGCCCGTTGCCGCGCACCACGTCGCCTGGCTGCCGTGGCTCAGGCTGTTCGCCGGGATCGTTCTGGGCGTCGCCGCCTATGCGGCGCTGCCCCGCCATCACGCCCCGGTCATCCGTGCCGTGCTGGGTTGGGATGTCGGCATCTTCGTGGTGAATGGCTGGATCATCGCGATGATGGCGCTCAGCACCCGCGACCATATGCGCCGCCGCGCCGCCCGCCAGGATTTCGGCCGATGGGTGATCCTGCTGGCGGTGATCGCCGGCGCCCTGGTCAGCATGGCGGCGCTGGCCGTCATCCAGAAAAGCCTGAAGGCGGCGGCCGGGGAGGAATCCGTCCTCTATCTGGGGCTGATCGTGGTGACGATCGTGCTGTCCTGGTCGCTGGTCCACACCGTTTTCACCCTGCATTACGCACACGGCTATTACGGGCCGACAGACGATCTGGACGATGTCGACGGGTTGGTCGGCGGGCTGGAATTCCCGTCCGAGAACCAGCCGGACTATTGGGATTTCATGTATTTTTCCTACGTCGTCGGCATGGCCGCCCAGGTCTCCGACGTGCAGGTCAGCAGCCAGGCGCTGCGCCGCCTGACCCTCATCCATGGCGTGGTGTCGTTCTTCTTCAACACCATCATCCTGGCGCTGACGATCAATATCGTCGCGAGCTCTTTTTAGCCGATCTGTGTCGGCGGCATCGCCACCTCGACCCGGCCCTCCACGACCCGGACCGGGAATTTCATCAGGCTGGTGAAGGCGGGCGGGCTTTTCGCCTCCCCGGTCTTGAGGTCGAAGCGCGCGCCGTGGATCGGGCAGGCGATCTGCCGTCCGTGATGGATTTTGGATGTGATCAGCGGGCTGTTGGCGTGCGAGCAGCGGTTTTCGAGCGCATGGAAACCGTCGGAAAGATGAGCAACGACGATGCGGATGCTGCCGACACTCAGCGCCTTGCAGGTGCCCTTGGGGATGTCGTCCAGCGCCGCGACATCGATGAATTCAGCGGTCATGTCAGCGCGGGCGGCGGCGGGCGATTTCGTAGAGCCCGATCGCCGCCGCGTTGGACACGTTGAGGCTGCCGATCGGCGGCACCGTCGGCAGCGACACCAGCGCGGTGCAATGCTCGGCCACCAGCCGGCGCAGGCCCTCTCCCTCGGCGCCCAGCGCCAGCACGACACGCTCGCCGAACTCCGCCTCGGCCAGCGATACCGCCCCGGCCTCGTCCAGCCCGGCGACATAGAATCCCTCGTCGCGCAGCCGCTCGATCGCCCGCGACAGGTTGGTCTCGCTGATCAGTGGCACGACCTCGACCGCGCCCGACGCCGACTTGGCCAGCACGCCGGTGACCTCCGGCGCGTGCCGGCTCTGCACGATCACCCCCTTGGCGCCCAGCGCGGCGGCGGAGCGCAAGATGGCGCCGACATTGTGCGGATCGGTCACCTGGTCCAGCAGCACCAGCGCCGCGGGACCGGCGCCGGCGGCGATCAGCACGTCGTCGAGCCCGACCTCGGGCAGCGGTTCGCTGTCCAGCGCCAGCCCCTGATGGACCGCGCCCGGGGGCAGCATCCGCTCGATCGCGTCGCGCTCGGCGACGACGGGGGCAGGGCGCTTCAGCCCCATATCCCTGGCCCGGTCCAGCACCGGCTGGAAGGACGCCAGCGCCGGCGGCGTGGCATAGAGATGCCGGCATTGCCGCTCGGGATTGACCCAGGCGGCGCCCACCGGATGGACGCCGTACAGCATCAGCGACGGTGCGACGGAGGGCCTGGGGATGCTGCCATCATGTGCGCCGGCGGCGTGTTTCGGGCGCTGAAAATTCCGTTCGCCGGGCTTTGCGGACCGGCGGTCGTCGGGGCGGCCGCCCGGCTTGAACGGGCGGTGGGGCTTGGCGGGCGGCTTGCTCATCGCGCCATGCATAAACGAGCTTAAGCCTGTCGCCAATTGCGACGCAGTTTATCGCCCGGCGGTGTTGACTGTGCGCCCGCCAGTCCCTAAGACGCTCACTCTCTTGCGCCGGCCCCGATCGCCACGATCGCGGGTCCCTCGATGGAAGGGTGGCCGAGTGGTTAATGGCAGCAGACTGTAAATCTGCCCTCTTATGAGTACGGAGGTTCGAATCCTCCCCCTTCCACCACCCACCCCGCGGGGTGGAGAACAGTCCCACTCTTCGGCAACCTCTCGAACTCCTCGCGTCAGTTCAGCCTCTGGCGAGTGCCTCATGGAATAACGACAGGGCAGCCTTGGCGAAGGCCTCCATATTGTGGGTCCGCGCGGAGGAGCCGGTCTCGACCATGCGGCTCATCGTGACGCCAGGGCCGACGACGGCGATGCAGCTGGTGCCGGCCGCGATCCCGTACGGATGGGTTGGGCCTGCCGATCCGGACTCGGCGATCCCCCAGTCCGCCTCGAACTGGCGGCGGATGGCGTCGGCCTGCAGCAGCGTGTAGGGCTCGCTCACCGGGCGGAGGCCGGTGAAGGCGTCCGGCTCCAGGCCGAAGAGGATCTGGCGGCCCTTCAGCGAATAGAGGACGCCGCCGCCCCGGAAGAATTTGATTCCGCCGGGAATGGTCAGCATGCCCGCCGCGATCAGCCCGCCGGTCGACCCGTCCGCGACCGCAACCGATTGTCCGCGCTCCAGAAGGATCGCGGCGCAGGGCGCGGCCAGCGCCTCCAGTTCGTCCAGCATTCCCCGTCCCCCTTCCTTGTCAGCTGTCGGACCGCCCTGTTAAGCCTCCGGCGCCCGAACGATCAGCCGGCATGGACCTCATGATACGCCTCGACAATATCAGCAAGCAGAACGGCCATCAGCTTTTGTTCATCGACGCGTCGATGGGCGTGCAGAAGGGCGAGAAGGTCGGGCTGGTCGGGCCCAACGGCGCCGGCAAGAGCACGCTGTTCCGGATGATCGCCGGCGAGGACCCGCCCGATGACGGCATCGTTTCGATCGATCCCGGCATGATGATCGGCTATTTCAGCCAGGATGTCGGCGAGATGTCGGGGCAGAGCGCAGTCGCGGCGGTGATGGACGGCGCCGGGCCGGTCAGCGCGCTGGCCGCCGAAATGGCGAAGCTCGAGGCGGCTATGATGGATCCGGCCATGATGAGTCCAGAGGGGGCCGGCGACATGGATGCCATCGTCGAGCGGTATGGCGAGGTGCAGGCGCGGTTCGAGGAGTTGGACGGCTATGCGCTGGATGCGCGGGCGCGCGAGGTGCTCGCGGGGCTCAGCTTCAGCCAGGAGCGCATGGACGGCGATGTCGGCCTGCTCTCCGGCGGCTGGAAGATGCGCGTGGCGCTGGCCCGCATCCTGCTGATGCGGCCCGACGGCATGCTGCTGGACGAGCCGAGCAACCATCTCGACCTCGAGAGCCTGATCTGGCTGGAGGATTTCCTGAAGAAATACGACGGCGCGTTGCTGATGACCTCGCACGACCGCGAGTTCATGAACCGCATCGTCGGCAAGGTCGTGGAGATCGACGGCGGTTCGCTCACCACCTATTCGGGGGACTTCGATTTCTACGAGCAGCAGCGTGCGGTGGGCGAGCGGCAGCGCCAAGCGCAATTCGAGCGACAGCAGGCGATGCTCGCCAAGGAGATGAAGTTCATCGAGCGCTTCAAGGCGCGGGCGTCTCACGCCGCCCAGGTCCAGAGCCGGGTGAAGAAACTCGACAAGATCGAGCGGGTGGAACCGCCCCGGCGTCGCCAGTCCGTCCAGTTCGAGTTCCGCGCCCCGCCACGCTCGGGCGACGATGTGGCGAGCTTCAGGAACGTTCACAAAGGTTACGGCTGCCGGCCGATCTATGCCGGGCTCGATCTCCGGGTGCGTCGCAAGGAACGCTGGTGCGTCCTGGGCGCCAACGGCGCGGGCAAGTCCA
>CAZNNJ010000464.1:0-5088 GCA_964574305.1 uncultured Rhodospirillales bacterium
GGCCCCGATCCCGTGGCGTGGAACATCGGTGTCGGCCCTACTCCGACCCCCCCTTCACCCGGCGGGGGGTCGGGACCGGATGGTCCGGCTGCTGGCCGGTTGCCTGCCGGGAGGACGAGGTGCCGAACCCGGGCGACTTCACCGTCTACGACATCGCCGACATGTCAGCCCTGGTGATCAGGGGCCGCGACGGCACCTTGCGCGCCTTCGTCAATTCCTGCCCGCATCGCGGCACGCGGCTGGCCGAGGGGCACGGCAACAGCCCGCGCATCCGCTGCCCGTTCCATGCCATGACCTGGGACTGCGACGGCGACCTGAAGCAGCTGACCTGCGCCTGGGATTTCGCCGATGCCGCACCCGGCGCCTTTGCGTTGACCCCGGTCAGGCTCGACCGCTGGGGCGGGTTCGTCTTCGTCAATTTTGACCCAGAGGCTGGGTCCCTCGAAAATTATCTGGAGGGCCTCCCAGGCCATTTCGCCCGCTGGCCGATGGAGGAGCGCTTCACCGCCGCCCATGTGGTGAAGCATCTGGACTGCAACTGGAAGATCACGATCGAGGCCTTCATCGAGACGTTCCACGTCATCGGGCTGCATTCCGAATCCCTGCCCTTCTTCGGCGACGTCAATTCGCAATACGACGTGTGGGAAGGCAAGCGGCACATCTCGCGCATGATCAACCCGTCGGGCGTCGCGAGCCCGCATCTGGGGTCCAAGATGACGCCCGAGCGCACGCTTGCCGCCGCCGCCAGGTTCGGCCTGTGCCAGGACGGGCCGCTGCAGCCCGGGGAGACGCCGCGCAGCCGGATCGTCGCCAATCTGCGCGGCTTTTACGCCGGCACGTTCGGGGTCGACCTCTCCCACCTCAGCGACAGCGAGGTGCTGGATGTCATCGAATACAATCTGTTCCCCAACCTGATCGTCTTCGGCGGCTTCGGCTCGCCGCTGGCCTATCGCTCCCGGCCCGATGGGGACGACCCCAACAAGTCGATCTTCGAGGTCTGGCTGCTGCTGCCCTATTCGGGCGAGAAGCCGCCCCCGGCCGCGACCCGGGTGCTCGGCGCCCACGAGAAGTTCGGCGAGGTGGCCGAGCTCAGCTATTACGGGCCGATCCTGGACCAGGACGCCGACATGATGCCGCGCGTCCAGCGGGGCCTGCGCGGCAACCGGGGCGGCAAGGTCACGCTGGCGAATTACCAGGAAATCCGCATCCGCCAGCTGCGCCGGACGCTCGCCGAATATATGAATCAAGTTTGAGTTTTATTGTCTCAAATTCCCGGAATCGGGTAATGTAGCCGCCTCGACCGTCGCGTCCGCCGCAGAGGACTGGCCTTGGACCATATCACCCCCAGACCGACCCTGATCGGCATCGCGCTGCTGGTCGGGCTGGTTGAGTTGGCATGGCGGCTCAGGACCGGCCGGGGCTATGACCGGGTGGATGCCTGGGCCACGGTCAGGATGGCGATCGGCCACGTCTTCGCCTCCGCCGTCAATGCGGTGCTGATCGGGCTGGCTTTCGCCCAGGTGTCGCAGCTGATGCCGGTGCATTGGCCGCTCGACGACTGGCGCACCTGGGCCATCGGCTTCGTCCTGGTGGAGTTCGCCTATTACTGGTTCCACCGCCTGAGCCACGAAATCCGCTGGGCGTGGGCGACCCACAGCGTCCATCACTCGATCGAGCAGCTGACCCTGCTGTCGTCTCTGAGGCTGGGCTGGACCAACGCCTTCTCCCTCGCCTGGATCGTCTATGTACCGGTGGTGCTCGCCGGCTTCGACTTCAAGCTGGTGCTGGCGGTGCTGGCCGTGGATCTGCAGTACCAGTTCTTCCTGCATACCGACGCGCGGGTCCCGCTGGGCCCGCTGGAATGGGTGCTGAACACGCCGGCCCACCACCGCGTCCACCATGCCTGCAACGGGCACTATCTCGACAAGAATTACGGCGGCATGCTGATCGTCTTCGACCGTATGTTCGGCACCTTCGCCGAGGCCCGGCCGGAGGAGCCGCTGCGCTATGGCCTCGTCCATCCGCTGCGGTCGAAATCGACATTGGAGCTGGCCTTCGGCGGCTGGCGCCGGCTGTTCGCCGACATGCGCCAGGCGGGGAGCCTCGGCTCGGCCCTGCGCCTGGCGGCCGGCCGGCCCTAGACGTCGGTCCACTCCGCGAAGGTCGCCGCCTGGCCGTGGAGGGTTCCGGCTTCGTCGATCAGCTGCCAGATGACGGCATCGGCGATGCGAAAGCGCCGGCCGGACTTGGCGATGCGGATGCCGCTGTAGCCGCCGACGAAACCGTCGCGGGCAACGGACTCCAGCACGGCCTGCCGCTTTTCGCGCAGGCCCGCCTCGGCCGACAGGCGCGACGGCAGGGTCACGAATTCGTCCCAGCCGTAACCGAAGCAGGCCTGGGCCGCCCGGTTGGCATAGATGAAGCGCGGATCGGCGTCGGTATTGTGCGCCAGCACCACGAAGGGCGCGTCGCGATAGAGCCAGGATGCCGACCGGGCTCCGATGGGCCGGCCCACCAGCCGGGCAAAGCTGCCGGACATGAGTTCGAAGAAAAATGCGTCCTCGGGCGCCGGGTTGTCGTATGATTCTGTCATCGTGGGTGAAGAACAGGGATTAAAGCTCAATTTTTCCAAGAATTGCGCCGGCTGAACCGGGCGGGTGCAGGCCGCGTAGAGAAGATCGTCCATCGCCATCCGATGCAAGACAACACGGGAGGGTAAAGATGACCATCGCCAGCGATTTCAACAAATCCAGCCTCGTCGAACGCGCAAAGGCCATAGTGTTGAAGCCGGCCGAAACCTGGGTCGTGATCGCCGACGAGCCGGCGACCGTGGGCGGCCTCTATAGCGGCTATGCCGTCATTCTCGCGGCGATTCCGCCGGTCGCCGGCTTCATCGGCGGCCAGGTGTTCGGCCATAGCTTCTTGGGCGTCACATACAGGGCGCCCTTCATCGGCGCCCTGGTCGCCGCGATCCTGCAATATGTCCTGTCGCTGGTGGGCATCTATATTCTCGCTTTGATCGTCGATGCGCTAGCGCCCAGCTTCGACGGACAGAAGAGCCAGATCCAGGCGATGAAGGTCGCGATCTATTCCTACACCGCCTCATGGGTGGCTGGGATTTTCGGACTGATTCCCGCATTGGCGCCGCTGGCGCTGCTGGGCGGCCTCTACTCGCTCTATCTGCTCTATCTCGGCCTGCCGCGGGTGATGCGGGCGCCGCAGGCCAAGGCCGTCGGCTATACCGCCGTCACAGTCATCGTCGCCATCGTCATCACGGTCGTGGTCGGCCTCGTCGTCGGCGCGCTGGGCTTCGGCGCGATCACCAGCTCAGGCGGTGGCCATATCAGCGGCTCCAGCAGTGGCGACAACGCCTCGGGCACACTCCATATCGGCGGCGCCACCGTCGATCTCGACAAGCTGAACGCCGCCGCCAAGCAGATGGAGGCGGCGAGCAAGCAGGCCGCCGCGAATGCCGCCAACGGGGGCGATGCCGCCCCGCCGATCGCGGCCGACGTGCTGAAGGACCTGCTGCCATCCTCATTCTCCGGTTATTCGCGCGGCGATATCGAGGCCAGCTCCGGCGGGATCGCCGGCTTCTCGGGCAGCAATGTCGAGGCCCAGTACGCCAAGGGCGACGCCCATCTGAAGCTGTCGATCACCGACCTCAACGCCGCCGGCGGCTTCGCCGCCCTGGCCGGCGTGTTCGGCGTCGAGGCCACGAAAGAGACGGCCGACGGCTATGAGAAAGTCGGCAAGGTCGACGGAAGGATGACGACCGAGGAGTGGCACAAGGACAGCAAGTCCGGCAAATACGGCGTGCTGGTCGCCGATCGCTTCATGGTCGAGGCCGATGGCGAAGGCGCCGACATGGACGACCTCAAAGCCGCCGTCGGCACGATCGGCCCGGGGAAGCTGGAGTCCCTGGCGAAGAAGTAGAGCGGCGGTACCGCCGCTTCACGTTTTCGTTGACGGGCATCTTCACGTGATCGGCTTCCGATCACGATCTGCTCTTAGCCGGGTATTGCCGCCACCGCGCTGATCTCGATCTTGATCGCTCCCTCCCGCGACAGGCTTACTTGGCGGCCGGAGCCGGAGCGGCGGGCGCCGCCTCCTCCACCGTCACCTGGGCATGGACCCAGGGCTCGCTCTTCGACGTGTAGTCGTAGGTGCCGGCCTTGGCGAAGGTGTAGCTGCCGGTTTGGCCCGGCTGGATGTCGCCGGTGGTCCAGGACCCGTCCATCGCCGTGGCGTCATGGACCTCCTTGCCGGAGTTGGTCCAGGTTACCTTAGCCCCGGCCGGGATCTTGATCCGCATCGGCGCCACCGCATGCTCGTCGATCGTCTTGCGGACGAACTCGAGGCCGGTGTCGCTGATCTCGGGGCTGAAGGTCACCTGGTCGGTCGAGACGACGCGGCCGCTCATCTGGGTCTCGGTCCTGGGCGTCGGCGGGGCCGGCAGCGGCTGGACCGTGCCGCCCAGCTTGAACGCCCACAGCGAACTCGCCGCCGGGATCGCGACATACTGGGTGCCGCCGGCCTCATAGGTGATCGGCGCGCCGCCGGCGTTCGACCCGGTCTGGAACTGCCACAGCAGATCGCCGGTCTTGGCGTCATAGGCCTGGAAGTTGCCGTCCGGCTCGCCATGAAAGGCAACGCCGCCGGCCGTCGTGGAAATGCCGCCCGAATTCTGGATTTCGTAGGGCGTGTCCTTGCGCCAGACGATCTTATTGGTCTTGGCGTCGATCGCGGCGATCACGCCATGGGTCTTGATGCCCGCGCCGGTGGAGACCGCGATGAAGAATTTCGGGTCCTGATAGCGCTTGATCCAGAGCGGCCAGCCGGGCGAGCCGACCGCATAGAACATCTTGGTCGCAGGATCGTACGACATCGGCGCCGACCGCGTCGTCAGGATCGGATACATCGCGTTCGGCGTGTCGTAATTGATCGGGTCGAACTCGCACATCGGCTTGAAGCCGGCGGGGATCTGCTCCTTCGGCTCGCACTTGGGGCCGAGCTGGTCCCCGCCCTTCGAGAAAGGCTTGGTCGGCTCGGGCTTGAGCCTGGGGTCCTGCGGCCACGGGCGTTCCC
>CAZNNJ010000465.1:0-5088 GCA_964574305.1 uncultured Rhodospirillales bacterium
GGCGGCGAAGCCGGGGGCGGGGGACAAGTGGAAGCGTGACTGCGACGGGACGGTCGAGGCGGCCAAGCGGGTGAACGGCCGATGCGTCACCGTCGTCACCGGCCGCGAGGTCGGCATCCCGCGCGGCTACCAGATCGCGGTGATGATCGAGAATCTGAAGCGCGCGGCGCAAGTGGCCGAGAAGGCCGGGCTGGTGCTGTGCGTCGAGACGGTGAGCGCGCTGCGTTTCGGCGGCATGCTGCTCAACAACGTCGACGAGGCCTATATGGTGGTTTCGGCGGTGGACAGCCCAGCCGTCCGGCTGGTCTACGATTTCGGCCATGTCACCCAGATGGACGGCGAGGTGCTGAGCAACCTCAAGGCCTGCTGGGACAAGACGGCGATCATCCAGGTCGCCGACATACCGGGCCGGCTGGAGCTTGGCTCCGGCGAGCTCAACTGGGTCAATATCTTTCGCACGATCAAGGGGCTGGGCTATACCGGGCTCATCGAACTGGAGCATGAGGTCTCCGAGCCCGGCATCGCCGGGGAGGAGCGCGTGCTCGCCAATCTGCGCGCCATCGACAGCGCGATTTAGGGGAAGACATGACCGAGATCACCCACCGCCAGGTTGAGACCAACGGCATCAGCATGCATATCGCCGAGGCGGGCGCTGGGCCGCTGGTGGTGCTGGTCCATGGCTTCCCGGGCCTGTGGTACTCCTGGCGGCATCAGCTCCCGGCCTTGGCTAAGGCCGGCTTCCATGCCGTGGCGGTGGATCAGCGCGGCTATGGCCGCACCGACCGGCCGGCCGACCCCGCTCTCTATGACGCCAATTACGTGATCGGCGACATGCTGGGGCTGGTCGATGCGCTGGGCGAGAAGAAAGCCATCTTCATCGGCCACGATTTCGGCGCCCAGCTCGTCTTCAACCTGGCAGTGCGCCATCCCGACCGGCTCAACGCCGTGATCGGCATGGCCTGCCCCTACGACTTCGACCTCGCCGGCCGTGGTGGCGCCGGCGCCAAGCCGAAGAAGGACGGCAGCGATTTCAAGCCGGAATGCGCCTCGACCGAAATGCGCCCGAGCGAGCTGTTCGCCAAGGCAGCCAAGGAGCATTTCCTCCACCTGCATTACTTCCAGACCATCGGCCCGGCCGAGAAGGAGCTGGGGGCCAATCCCCGCGAGTTCCTGACCCGGCTCAACTGGGCCCTGGGTCCGCGCGGCAAGCTGCTGGACTGGAGCAAGTACCCATCCGAGGGCACCGGCTATCTCGACGTGCTGGCCCCGGCCGACATGCCGCTCCCCTGGCCGTGGATGAGCGTGGAGGACATGGATACGTACGTCGCGGAGTTCACACGACAGGGCGGCGACAGGACCTTCATCGGCGGCCTCAACTCCTACCGTGTCGCCGACCGCAACTGGGAGCTGGGGGCCGAATGGGCCGACAGTGACATCACCATCCCCACCGCCTTCATCGCGGGTTCCGAAGACCCGGTGCTGAAGATGATCCGCCCGGATGCGATCGACATCATGCGCAGCCACGCGCCCGACCTGCGGCTGGTCGAGATCATCCCCGACGCCGGCCATTTCGTGCAGCAGGAACAGCCCGAGGCGACCAACCGGGCGATTTTGAAGTTTCTGGACAGTGTGCGCGCCGAAATCTGATTTCAATCAAGGAGATACACTATGATCATCGCCATCACCGCCGCCGGCACGCTGGAGCTCAAGGAGAAGGACGATTTCAAGGGCTTCAAGATCGTCGCCGAAAAGCCCGGCGCCACGGACGCCGAGATCGCCGAGGCGCTGAAAGGCGTCGGCACGCTGGATGCCGAGCACAAGCACGCCTGGATCACCCAGCAGGCCATGAAGAACTGGGGCGGCCAGCCGGCCCCCACCGACTGGGTCGCGTCCTTCGACGCGATGCTGGAAAAGGTCAAGAAATACGGCTTCGTCGATGAGGCCACCGGCAATGTCCGCGGCCATATCGAACGGGCCTGATCTCATGAAAATACTCGCGTTTCTGGCTTCATCGCCAAGGCGACGGACAGCGGCGCGCCGGTGTCCGCGGCGATCAAGGTGATCTGGGTCTCGCCAGGCGACGGCTACAAGGTCGGGCCCTGAAAGGCGCGATGCCGTCCTGCCGCATGCCTTTCCGTCGGCCGCCTCACTCCCCCTCGAACACCGCGGACAGCGCATAGAACAGGCCCATGGCGGCGGCGAGCGTCACGGGCACGGTCAGCAGCCAGGCCAGCGCGATGCGCATCTTCGCAAGCCCGCGCCGTACCGGCGTCCTCATGGGCCGCACCAAGCGACGCTCGGCGATCCTCTTCCAGCCGCGCAGCATCGCCCCGGCCGGCCGCGGCAGAGTATGCCGCAGAAAGGCGACCTTGCGGACATAGTCGTCGACCTGCCAGGTTGCCCAGCTGCCGGCGGGAAAAAAGAAAGCGCTGCCCGCCGAGAGGGTCAAGGTTCCCGCTGCCGTCGTCAGGACGACATCGCCTTCGACGATGTGGACGGTCTCGTCGCAGCTATAGAACCAATTGAACCGGCCTGCCGTGCAGTCCCAGACCATCGTCCAGGCCGTGCCGTCGTCGCTCTTGAAGATCACCTTATTGCGCGCCTGCGGGTTTCCTTCGAGGATCCAGGCGGCGTTGATCGGCGCCGGGTCCAGCCCGATATCGGCCGCCGAAATGAGTGAACGGTCAGGCTTCAAGCTAGTGACCTCGCTAAGCAAAATATTGATTATGATAGGGTTTTTATCGTCGATCCGTCGATGATGCACTATAGCCTCATCCGGGTTCGGCACACGAAGGGTTAATCGGAGTACCTCGCGCCACACCGCTTTTCCACCTTTGGCGCGCAGCGGAGACTAGATGGCCCGCTCGATCAACGCCGCCATCGCGGCGTCGCCTTCCGCCCGCAGGCCCCGGGCCACGCCGCGCCGATCGGGCTCGGACCGGTTCTGGCTGAGCTTCCATTTCCCTTCGATCCGGTCGATCGGAATTTCGACGCCGACGATGGCCTTCAGCATCGTCGCGATGAAGTCCTCCGGCGCGTCCTCCACCGCCCAGGGGTTCGCCCGGCCTTGCTCATGCATCCGGGTCAGATCGCCGACCAGCCGGCGCAGCCAGGCCGGATCGTCGATCAGGCGCGGCCGTCCCCAGGCATGGACGGCAACATAGTTCCAGGTCGGCACAACCTTGCCGTGCTCGGCCTTCGCTGCATACCAGGAGGGCGAGACATAGGCGTGCGGCCCCTGGAAGATCACCAGCGCCTCCCCGCCTTCCCGCAACGCCGTCACCTGCCCGTTCCCCCGGGCCAAGTGCCCGCGCAGGGTGCCGTTCGGCGAGGCCTCCGGATCGACCAGCATCGGCAGCGGATTGGCCTCGACCCCCGGCCCGCCCGCCGTCACCAACTGTGCGAACGGATGGGTGCGGATCAGGCCGTGCAGGACGTCGAGACGGTCTTCGCGGAAATAAGATGGGCGGTACATGGCGGCTCCGGGCTATCGATCTGGATATCCAGCCCCGGCAGGATGGTCGTTCGCCGGAGTGGGGGTTTTCGCGCGGCGGCATTTTCCGGGGAACAGCGGCCCGGATGCTTCGTTGGCATTACATCGCGAAAGCGAATTCCTGGGAAGGAGACGACATGACGAAATCCATCCTCACCGCGACCGCAATCCTGCTGGCGATGGGTGCGGCGCCGGCCCTTGCGCAATCTGCCGGGAGCAGCGGCACAAACACCGGGACCAGCACGAACGGCACCGCCCCGGGCACCGCCGGCACCTCCGCAACCGGAAACAACAGCCAGCAGAACCGGGACTATGACAGCACGGCAAGTTCACGCCGGAATTCGATGAACAAGACCCTGCCTTCCGGCTCCGCAACCCGCAACACGAACCAGGGCCCCAACGGCACGCCCTATTCACCGAACGGGCAGAACGACACCGACAATGGCGGATCGAATCCCCACAGGCCGGCAACACCTCCGTAAACTGGCGGCCGATCGCGGCAAAAGGGCGGTTTCGGCCGCCCTTTTCGTACGCGCCGCAGACCGGGGCGAATACAACCACCTCGGCTTCGGGCCGATCGAATCTCCTCGGACAACCAACAAGCGCGTTTCGTGCAATAAAATGCCGCCTCGAACGTCTAGTCTTATGTCAGCCCTGCGCGGCCTCCTCCTCCCTGCGCGGGGCGTCCTTTCGGGCTTGACGGAAGAGGTCACGCATGTTCCTATTATGTTCATGAGTACGTACCGTCCATCATCCGAGCCCGCCGGTCCGCGCGGGCATATCAGGCACTGGCCGGCGAGCGATTCGCGGCTGGCGCTGATGGAATCGCAGATCATGGATCTGGCGGAGATCAACGAGATCGGCATGACCTTCATCCGCCATCTCGACGCCCAGGCCGCGGCCCTGGCCGCCAAGGGCGGGGCCGACTTGGCGGACATCGCCCGTTCCCGCCGGGCGCTGTCGCGCGAGATCCGCCTGAACAAGAAGCTGGCGGCGGAGATCGGCGAGGACCTCAGGCGCCGCCTGGCCGAGTTGGGCATCGTCCGGCACTAACCCGCTACTTTTCCGTCGTCTGCAGCGTTAGACTTCCCCGCAACGAACCGGGAGGGACGCGCAATGCTCGATTTTACCGTGACCATCGACGCCGAGGGCAGCCTGCATCTGGGGCCTCGGGTCATCCCGATCCCGAAATCGATCAGCGAGGGGGCACGGCGCTTTCTCGCCAACCCCTTCCCTGAAACCGCGCAGCCCCCGGTCACCGACAAGGCGGCCTGGCGGGCTGTGGTCCGCCAAGCCGACGCGATGTTCGAGCCGGCGGTCGACCAGTGGCTCGCCAACGTGCCGGCCACGATCGAGACCCGGACCATCGCCGGCGTCACGGTCCATGTGGCGACCCCGAACACGATCCGCCATCCGGAGCGCGCGCATTACCGCATCCATGGCGGCGCCTGGGCCTTCCTGGGCGGCAAGTTCTCGATGGGCGAGGCGGCGCTGACGGCGGCCGAGATGGGCTGCGTCACCTTCGGGCTGGATTACCGCATGCCGCCCGACCATCCCTTTCCCGCCGCGGTCGAGGCCGGCCAGGCGGTTGGGCG
>CAZNNJ010000466.1:0-5056 GCA_964574305.1 uncultured Rhodospirillales bacterium
GACCTCAGCGACAGTGACGTTATCGTAGCCCTTGGTCTCGAACAGCCGTTCCGCGCTTTCCATAATCGCGCGACGCAGCATTTCCTTCTTGCGTTCTCGCAGCGGCGGTCGCGCGTGGGCCTCCTCTTGCTGCAGCTGACGCATGGTTGGCCTCCTGTCGGAGGCCAAAGTAGCATTCTCCCAACATTTGTGAAGCGGAGCCCCAGGGTGCTCGTCTTGAGGCTCGGCTACCGGGGGCGCGGAAATGATCAGGCTCGGCCTTTACTGATAAAAAGTCCCGCCCAACGTACAGGTGTTCGTTCTTGCGGTCGCTCGGGGGAGGGAGCCTCTAAGCGACCGCTGCGGACTTGTTCGCCGGGCAGGGTTACTAGCGGTGGCTACAGACCCACCCTCACCGTGAGGCCGATGGTGCGAGGCTGTACGAGGTTAAGTGAGTAGCCGCCATCTTCACCCACGCCGCCGCCGAACGCCGAGAAATTATGAAGGATCGTGTTGATGCCGCGTTCGTCGGCGACATTCTTGACGAACAGCTCGACGGACCATTTGGGATACTCGACCCCAGCGCGCAGATCGACGGTATTGTAGCTAGGCAACTTGACCTGCTGAACGGCGTTAGAGAGGTCGCTATAACGCGGTCCGACGAAGTTCCATGTTAGTCCCGTATATCCCTGCGCTTCTTGAAGGAAAGGAATCGGCCGCTTGTAGTCCGCGGTGAAAGAGGTTTGCCAGCGGGGAACGTAAGCGAGTGCCGATCCCTTGTATCCTCCCGCTGCAGGGGCGGCATCCTCCAGGTAGGCCATGTCGTAGGAACCGTTGAAACCGAGTTGGAGCCCTGCGATCGGCGTCCAGGCGGTCGACCACTCCAACCCCTCGCTCCGTGCATTCCCGCCATTGACCGTCCCGGAAAAGGATCCCGAAAACTCCAGGAGTTGGATGTTGGACCAATCGATCAGGAACAGATCCGCATTGATGGAGAGGGTATTGTCCAAAAAGCTGCCCTTGAAGCCGGTCTCGTAGTTGATAAGCGTGTCGGCATGGGTAACTGCTGGAAACGGTAGCCCTGGTTGTTGGATGTTCGGTCCGCCCGGTCGATAGCCCTTGGCGACACGGGCGTAGACCGTCATGTCCGGAGTTATGTGCCAGGCCGGCGCCACGGAATACGTAAATACGCCTTCGGACGATGTTCCCACAAAGTGGCTATAGGAAGCGAGATTCGGAAGACCGAACTTGCTGAGGTTGGTAAGCGTGTCCGTCGTGCTGGCGCCGTCCTGCATATTGTACGCGTACCGACCGCCCGCTGCGATGTCCAAGGTAGGAGTGATATGATAGGTCGCGGACGCAAAGCCTGCGATCTCCTGATAGCTCGAATTGAGGACAAAGTAGCCCGTAGTTGGAAAGAAATTATGATTGACGGGCAGGACCCCGATATTCGCCTGAGACCGGGCTTCTTCATCGGTATAGAAAACGCCGCCGATCCAATCGAGAGTATCGCTGTTCTGCGAGGCTAGCCGCACTTCCTGCGTGATCTTCCGCTGGTTGAGAGGGGAAGAGAAATATTCGCCGTCGCCCAGGGCCGTGCCGCTTTCGTCGAGCACGGTGGTCACGTCGTAAGTGGCATAGCTTGTCGAGGAGACGAGGTTCGCCCAATCGAAGTCCCAGTTGACAGTGCCGTTGTAGAGCCGAATTGCGTTCTTTAGCGGCTCCTGAATTTCGCGCTTTTGCTGGTAGTCGCCGTAGGCGAGCTGAAATGGGACCGCGAGGTGGCCCGGTGCGTCCATAAGGAGATCGATATCGGACGAGCTTCCCAGCGTCTGGTTCTGGAGGACGGCACTGAGCTTGACGCTCAGATCGTCGGTTGGTGCCCACAAGAAGGCCGCGCGCCCACCAAGCGTGCGAAGATAATTGACATTCGACCGGCCGCTCCCGAGGTCATCCACGTAGCCGGGGTCGAAGCGATTATAGAGGCTGACCCGGAATGCGGCTTCGCTGCGGGGGGGAAATTTCACAGGTCCCTCCGGGTTTCGGCCCGTATCCACATTGGGGTCCCTTTCGCCGGGGATTGTGCCGCGCGCGTCGAAGACATCGAGCTGGGGCTGATTGGTGACGAACTTCAGCAGGCCGCCAAGCGTGCTGGCGCCATACAGTGTCCCTTGAGGTCCGCGCAGAACCTCAATCCGCTGAATGTCGAACGTATCAAGGTCCGGCGTCGTGAGCGCGCCGCTCGCAAGGTTGCTGCTCGATCCATACGGGGTTTCATCGATGTAGATGCCGCTGGCAGCGCTCAAGCCTCCACTGTTGATCCCACGAACAATCAGCCGGGTTTCCCCCGGCTGGGCGAAAACGCCCTGCACGCCCGGGATCGTGGGCAAATAGTCCTGGAAGACTTCGGCGGACTGGACCTCGAGCGCCTTGCCCGTGATTGCGCTGACCGAAAGCGGAACCTTCAGCAGCCTTTCCTCGCGCTTCGTCGCCGTGACGACGATCTCTTCAAGCCCGGTCGGCAGGGGCCCGCTCGCGCTGGTCGATGACGGGGGGGAGGAAGCGGCGGCCCCCGACTGAGCCGTCTCTTGCGCCTTGGTGACGCTCACCGCCACCAGAGCGCTAAAGATCGTGGTGCTCAGCATGAAGAGCTTCTTATTCATTCTCTTTACCTTCCTCCCTGTCAACGGGCCCTACCCGATTGTGTCCGCGCTCAACGAGCGATGAGCCGCTGCTCATATTTATATGTTCCTGCGAGGCGCGCGCTTTGTCAACAAAAAGGTTAGTCACTATATAAATGCCCAGACGGCACATCGCGTGTCACGAGGGATAGGGAAAAAACTACACTCAGTAGACTATTGCATTGAGTGAGAATATCATGTAGAGCACGCTCTCAGATCAACGTCACTGAGGAAGGTCTCTCTCCATGCCCACCCGCGAACCGTTCGAAAAGCTGCTGACGACCACCCGGCCGCTGAAGCCTGTGCCCCGCGAGGAGGTCGAGGCCTATCTCGCAAGATTCGCGGTTGTTGCCGCCCAACTCGATGCGGCCACCGATCCGGACAAGGTTGACTGGGACGCCTGGCGGGATCTTCGCCATGAGGATTACTTCATCCAATGGAACATCAATCAGGGCCGTTTTCGCATCAGCCGGGAAGAGTATATCGAACGCTGGAAATGGACCTTCAGACAGGGCCGGGCGTGGGAGAAGCTGGACGCGAAGCTGTATATCATCGAGACCGGCTTCATCGTCGAGGCTCTGCTGCGCTCGACGCACTTGGGCGCCGACGGCAAGCCGATCGTGTTTGGCCTTTGCGAGACGTACCACATTCAGGACGGCAAGGCCGTGTACTCGAATGAGTATATCGATCCCACCGAAGTAAGGCTGATCGACCAAGAGCTCCCGGGAGGCTGGTAGTGTCGGAGCCCGCGGCCGCCCCGCCAATCCGGCGGTACGGTCGCGGGATTTGCCGCGAGCAAAGAAACATCGGTTTAGCTGAGGGGTAACGAAGAATGGTTTCGCTGGGACGCGTTACGGGCAAGGTCTGCATTGTTACGGGCGGCGCCATGGGAATCGGCAAGGCTGAAGCTGAGGCGCTTGCCGACGAAGGGGCTCACGTCATCGTCGCCGATATAGACGAGGCGGCCGGGGCTGCAACCGCCGTCCATATCGGCAAATCCGCGGTTTTTCTGCCCTTGGATGTCCGCATTGAGGACAATTGGCGTGCTGTGGTGGGCTCCACGCTGGAGCGCTTCGGCCGGCTTGACGTTCTCGTCAACAACGCAGCGATCATAGAGATCGGTGATGTCGAGACCTGTACGTTGGACAGCTGGCGGCGCGTCAGTGCCGTCAGTGTCGAGGGTAGCTTTCTCGGTGTGAAGCACGCCCTGCCGGCGATGCGCAGCTCCGGCGGCGGATCGATCATCAACACGTCATCCAGCGCGGCGCTTCAGGGTGTATCGATCGTCCCGGCTTATGGCGCGGCGAAAGCCGCTGTCGCGGCGCTCACGCGCACAGTGGCGGTCCACTGTATCGAACGCGGGTACCCGATCCGCTGCAATGTCATTCACCCACACAATATCGAAACGCCGATGATGCATGGAATAGTGAAGCAGCTGGCGGGGGATCTTCCCGATGGGCCGCCGGCGCTAGTCGGCGCACCGCCGATGTCTGTCGCAAAGACCGTTGTCTTCCTTGCATCGGATGAATCCAGCGATTTGAACGGCGCGGCGATCGTTCTTGATCGCGGAGCGACTTGCATTCCGTCTGCCTGATCGCGCGGACTCACTCGACGTTGTCCCTGAATTCCATTTAAGCCGAACTTTTCGAGACCTGAAAACGGCGAGGGTGCGAACATGCCTAACGGCAAATTGCTGGGAAAGATCGCCGTGATCACTGGCGGGGCCAGCGGCATCGGGTTGGCGACGGCGCGTCTCTTCCGAGAGGAGGGCGCGGCGATCGCACTCTTCGACCGTGATACCGGTGCACTCGCCGCCGTCCAGAAGGAATTCGAAGGACAGATATTGACGATCGACGTCGATGTCTCGGATACGGAGGCGTTAAGGCAGGCCTTTCGCGAGGCGCATGAGCGCGTCGGCAGGATCGATATCCTTTTCGCGAACGCGGGACTTTCCCATTGCCCGGATCTCTTCGAGACGGACGACGCGGCCTTCGATCATATCGTTGGCGTCAATATGAAGGGCGTCTTCTTCTCCTTCGTCCACGCCTTTCCTTATTTCGCGGATAACGCAGCTGTCGTGATCACCAGCTCGGCCATCGCTGGGCGCGGGAAGCCCGGGGACGCCCTCTATGGGGCGACGAAGGCCGCCGTTCGGAACATGGCACGCACATTCGCTGCCGATGAACGCGTTCAGAGGCGCGGTATCCGGATCAACGCGATCAGTCCCGGGCCTATTGCAACGCCCTTGACCAGAGAGGCTACGGAGATTCCCGAAGTCAATGCGTACATCGAGTCCCTCGTTCCGCTCGGCCGGTGGGGCCGGGCCGACGAAGTGGCCAGAGCGGTCCTATTTCTGGCTTCCAGCGACGCCTCCTACATGACGGGCGGCGTTATTC
>CAZNNJ010000467.1:0-5056 GCA_964574305.1 uncultured Rhodospirillales bacterium
GCATCTGGCCACAATGCCAGCGACCACCGCATTGCCCGCGCCTATCACCTGCGCGCCATCGCGTTTTTCGAGGAAAGCCTGGCCATGGAAGCCAATCGGCGGGCGGCGCCCACAGGAAGCTGAGTTGGAAACCGGATCGAACATCCAGGTTAAGGGGCGGGGTAGGTCTTCTTCCAGTGTTCGGCGATCTGCCCGCCGGTGCAGAACCAGACCCGGTCGTGCTTGCGCACATGTTCCAGGAAACGGATCAGGCCGACGGCCCGTGCCGGACGGCCGATCAGGCGGTCGTGGAGCGCGATGCTCATGATCTTGGGATGGTCGGCGCCCTCTTCATAGAGCAGGTCGAAGCAGTCGCTGAAATAGCGGGTGAAATCCTCCGCCGTGCTGAAACCGAGATTCTGGTCGAAGCGGTTGTCGTTGGTCTCGAAGGAGTAGGGGATGACGAGATGGCCGCGGCCCGCCGCGGTCACCCAATAGGGCAGTTCGTCGTTCAATGAATCCCGATCATCGGCGACGCCGGCTTCGGCGATCAGCCGGCGGCTGTTGGGGCCCTGGCGGCCCGTCATCCAGCCGACATCCCGCCGCCCGGTCAGCGCCTCGATCCCGTCCAGGGCCAGCTTGATATGCGCCCGCTCGGTCGCCTCGTCGACCAGGTGATAATCGATCCAGCGCCAGCCGTGGCTGACGATCTCGTGTCCTTCCTCGATGAAGGCGGCGGTGGGCTCGGGATTGCGCTGCAGCGCCTGGACCACGCCCAGCACGCTGACCGGCACCGCGAAATCGCGGAAGATGCGCAGAAGCCGCCAGACGCCGACGCGCGAGCCGTATTCGAACACCGATTCCACCAGCGGACTGCGGATACCAAGATAGGACGGGGCGCCGATATCGTTGAGCAGACTTTCCGAGCAGCCGTCGCCATTGTCGATGGTCCGCTCGGCGCCGCCCTCGAAATTGAGATTGATATTGATCGCGATGCGCGCGCCGCCCGGCCATTGCGGGTTGGGCGGGTTGCGGCCATAGCCCCGGAAGTCCCGGCCCGGCGTCGCGGTCTGGTCGGCGCTCATGCGTTCAGTCTCCTTGCGGCCGGCGGCGTGCCGGACCCGCCTCTGCCTATGCAAGTGGCATGCTAGCCGCCTTGCGGGCAAATCCGCCGCGGAACCAGCAAATGCCTGCCTGTGCTTTATGCAACTCACTTGCATGGTGAACAATTTTTGTGCGGAGCAGCATGATTTTTCGCTATCGCAAAAACCGCGAGTCGAGGCTCGGAAAAGTGTGACGCCGTAAGGCGCGGGTGGCATGCGGATTGCTTGCATTCCGATCAAGAGACTTTCCTGAAACCGTGCCGTCGCGCGGTCGGAAGGTCCCCGAGGGGTGCCAATGTCGAAACAAGCCGTCAGCCGAATCGCCGCCGCGATCCTTCTCGTCTCCGTTCCCGCCGCCGCGCAGGAGGCTGCCGCGCCCGCCCCGGCGACCGGGCTGGAGGAGATCGTGGTGACGGCGCAGAAGCGTTCGGAGAATCTCAAGGAAATCCCGATGGCGGTCTCGGTGCTGAGCGGCGCCACGCTTAAGGAAAGCCATATCGAGGGGTTCGAGGATATCACCCGCGCCATCCCCGGCGTCTCCTTCGGCGCCGGCGGCGCGCCGGGCCTGGACAATATCGAAATCCGCGGCGTCAGCTCGAACTCGGGCTCGGCCACGGTCGGCATCTATCTCGACGAGGTTTCGATCACCGAGAAGAACCTGTTCAACGGCCAGGTCGAGCCCAGGCTGTTCGACATCGACCGGGTCGAGGTGCTGCGCGGGCCCCAGGGCACGCTGTACGGTGCGAGCTCGATGGGCGGCACGATCCGCTTCATCAGCAAGAAGCCGGTGCTGGACGAATTTTCCGGCACCTTCTCCTCCGACCTGTCCGGCACTACCCACGGCGATATCAATTACGACGAGCAGGCGGTGGCGAACCTGCCGGTCGTGACCGGCGTCGCGGCACTGAGGCTCGGCATCGATAACGGTCAGGACAGCGGCTATATCGACAACCTGACCACCAGCGGGAAGCTGGCGCATCAGGGCACCAATCTCGACCGTTGGACCGTGTTCCGCGCCTCCAGCCTGGTCCAGCCAGCGGACTGGCTGACCGTCACCCCGGCATTGTTCGCCCAGCATGAGGTGCTGGACGACACCTCGGTCTTCTATCCCGGCCTTGGCCCCTACCGGCAGGACAAGCTGGTGCGCGAGCCGATCCGCGACAATATCTTCATCCCCAGCGTCACCGTCGCCGGCGATCTCGGCTGGGCCGATCTGACCTCGATCAGCAGCTATTTCTGGCAGCAGCTCAACCGGACGGAGGACGGCACGTTCTACAATTCCGAATATCTGGGCTTCCTGATCGATTCCGATCCGCCCAGGGGCATCGCCAACCAGGGCTACCGGATCGGCAACCTGCCGGGCCCGGAATATAGCCGCACCACCACCGCGGTCACGACCGAGGAAATCCGGCTGGCCTCGAAGTCGGCCGCCGAGAGCGGGCTGCCCTATACCTGGCTGGTCGGGCTGCTCTATTCCGACTACCAGATCCACAAGAGCGACGACGCCTATGTGCTGGGCCTGGATAAGACCTTCGAGAAAATCTACGGCATCCCGCCACAGGACTCCGACGTCTTCGCCGGTTCGACCTTTCCCATAGATTCGGTCGACTTCTCCTCGCAGCGGCTGGAGGAGCGGCAATTCGCGATCTTCGGCGACGCCACCTATTACATCCTGCCCACCCTGAAGGCGTCCGCTGGCATCCGCTATGCCTATGCGCGTTCGGCCTTCACGGTCGTCAATGAGGGGTTCTTCGGCTCCAACCCGCCGCTGTTCGACAGTAATGCGCGCTTCTATGCCCCGACGCCGCGCTTCTCGCTGAGCTATGACATCGATGAGACCACGACCGTCTATTCGACCATCGCCAAGGGCTTCCGCCTCGGTGGCTCGGAGGGGCTGATCGCGGTGCCGCTGTGCTCAGCCGACCTGGCGTCGCTCGGGATCGACAATGCGCCGACGACCTACGGCTCGGACAAATTATGGTCCTATGAGGCCGGGGTGAAGGGCCGCCTGCTCGACAATAAGCTCTCGATCGATGCCGACGGCTATTACATCAGCTGGAGCAAGATCCAGCAGACTATCCCGCTGCCGACCTGCGGCTATACGGTCACGACCAATGTCGGCGACGCCGAAAGCTACGGCTTCGAGCTTGAGCTGGCCTATCGTCCGGTGCCCAGCCTGACGGTCAGCCTGTCCGGCGACGTGTCGCACGCGGTGCTGACCAAGGTCACCGCCAATGTCGGCGCCTCGGTCGGCGATTCGGTGCTCAACACGCCGAATTGGATGGCGACCCTGCGGGTGCAGTACAACCATCCGTTCAACGACGAGGTGACCGGCTTCATCAATGCCGACTGGGACGAGGTCGGTCACTCGCACGGCACGTTCGACAACACCAACCCGGACTATCTGCGGCCGAACTACGGCCTGCTCAATGCCAGCATCGGCCTCGATCTCGACCAGTATACAGTGTCGATCTATGCCAAGAACCTGGCGGACCAGCAGAAGGCGATCCAGCACCCCTCCATCCTGTTCACGTCCGAGGCCTACAGGGTGCGGCCGCAGACAGTCGGCATCAATGTGAAGGGCCGGTTCTAGATTGATGGCTGACAGCACGCCGGTGCTCAGGGTCGCCGACTTGTCGGTGACCTTGCACCGGGACGGGCAGGGGCATGCCATACTCGACCGGGTGTCGCTCAGAGTCGGGCGCGGCGAGATCGTCGCCATGCTGGGCGAGAGCGGGTCGGGCAAATCGACCCTCGGCCTCGCGGTGATGGGGCTGCTGCTGGCCGAGGCCGAGCCCGTCGTGTCCGGATCGATCGCCGTGGACGGTATCGAGCTTTTGGGCGGCGGCGCCTTGCGCTGGCGAACCGTCAGGCGAGAGCGGCTTGGCACCGTGTTCCAGGACCCGATCGGCTCGCTGAACCCCAGCTTGCGCATCGGCGCCCAGCTGGCCGAGGCGATAGCGGACGGCACGCCGCCGGCGAAGTGGCTGGAGCGGGTCGGAATCCCCGACCCGGAAAGCCGGCTCCAGGCCTATCCGCATCAGCTTTCGGGTGGGCAGTGCCAGCGCGTGATGATCGCGATGGCGGTGGCGAAGCGGCCCGGCCTCATCATCGCCGACGAGCCGACGACGGCGCTGGATGTCGTCGTCCAGGCCCAGATACTCGACCTGCTGCGCCGCCTGGCGCGGGAGGACGGGATTGCGATGCTGTTCGTCACCCATGACCTCGCCGTCGCCTCGGCCCTGGCCGACCGCATCGTCGTGATGCATGCCGGGCGGCTGGTCGAGGATGGTCCGGTGGACCGGCTCGGCGCCCGGCCGGGCCATCCTTATACCGCCGCCCTGCTCGGCGCCCGCTTCGGTCTTTCCGCCGACCGGACCCGGCAATTGCCGACCCTGGCGACGGCCAGGGAGACGGCCGACGGCGGCAGTGCCGGCTGCGCCTTCGCCGCCCGCTGCCCGCTGGTCATGGACCATTGCCGCAGCGTCCGTCCGCCGGCGATGGCGGCCGCCCATGGCGGCACCGTGTCCTGCTTTCGCAGTGCCGAGGTCGGCCCGGACCTGTGGACCCGGGCCGTGCCGGATTGGCCGGCATCGGTCGCCAGGAAGCCGGAAATCCTGGTCGAGATGGCGATGGTGCGAAAGACCTTCGCCGGGCATCGCGGGTTCCTCGGGTCCCAGGTCCAGCCGGTCCGGGCGCTCAGCGGAATCAATCTGCGCATCTATCGCGGCGAGTCCGTCGCGGTCGTCGGCGCCAGCGGGTCGGGCAAGTCGACCCTGCTGCGCATCGCCGCCGGGCTCACCGCACCGGACGATGGCGACGTGATCCATGGGCAGGGCGAGCCGCCCCAGGTGATCTTCCAGGGTGCGCGCGGCTCGCTGACGCCGTGGCTGTCGATCGGCGAGCAGATCGGCGAAAGGCTGCGGCCGCTCGGGCTGCCGCGACGACGTGAGACGGCACGTCCGTCCTGACCC
>CAZNNJ010000468.1:0-5051 GCA_964574305.1 uncultured Rhodospirillales bacterium
GCATCTTTCGGTAGCCCGGCGGCCTGCACGGTCGAACCCGCGGGGGCGGCTACCCATGATCCACCCGGCGGACCGACCGGGCGACATACTCGGCGCCTTGCCGGGACGGTTCGGCGCGGCGCTGATCTTTCCGCTGTGGCCAAAGGAGGGTGTCGAGGCCAAGCGCATCCTCGTCAGTGCGGCCAAGGGCCGCCGCACCCTGCCCCGCCTGCTGCCCGGCCTGGTCCTGCATCGGCCGGATGGCGCCTACACAGAAGCGGCCGAGGCGATACTTCGTAACGCGGCGCCATTGGATTTTGGCCAGGGTTCGTCCTAATCTCGCCTCATGAAGTTCCTTGTTTTCATCGCGATTCTCGTCTCGGCCTGGTACGTCATGCGCTGGCTCCAGAATGCCGAGGTCGAACGCCGCGTGCGCGCCGAACGCGCCGCCGACCGCCGCACCGGCAAAGCGCCCCAGGCCCGCCAGATGCGCGCCACCGACACGGTCCTGTGCTCCCGCTGCGGTGCCTACGTCCCCTCCGAATTCCCTACCGCCTGCGACCGGAAGGGCTGCCCGTTTCCGGGCGTGGGGTAAGGTTTTGAACCGCGAAGGCGCCAAGGAGATCCGTTTTATCCACAGATTAACACAGATGAACGCAGATTATCTGAATGCTACCGCCTTCGGCGGCCGAAAGCCGCGCAGCGAGAAATTCATGATCTGCGTTCATCTGCGTTAATCTGTGGATAGAAATTCTTAAAACTTTGCGCCTTGGCGTCTTGGCGGTTCAAACGGCGTTCCACCCATCCCACGGCAGGCCGCCGCTTGATCGGCCCGCGACCGCTCGCGTAAGGTGCGCGGCCCTTTCAGCGGATAATCTCGATGGCGGACAAGCCGAAAAGTTTCCAGGACATCATCCTGCGCCTCCAGCAATTCTGGGCGGCGCAGGGCTGTGTGATTCTGCAGCCTTACGACCTGGAAATGGGGGCCGGCACCTTCCATCCGGCGACGACCTTGCGCGCGCTCGATAAAGCTCCGTGGCGTGCGGCCTTCGTCCAGCCCTGCCGCCGCCCGTCAGACGGCCGCTATGGCGAGAACCCGAACCGGCTGCAGCATTATTACCAGTTCCAGGTGATCCTGAAGCCCTCGCCGGCCGACAGCCAGGCCCTGTACCTGAAAAGCCTGGAGGCATTGGGCATCGACCCGATGCTGCACGACATACGCTTCGTCGAGGACGATTGGGAGAGCCCGACGCTGGGCGCCTGGGGCCTCGGCTGGGAGGTGTGGTGCGACGGGATGGAGGTCACGCAATATACCTATTTCCAGCAGGTCGGCGGCTTCGAATGCGACCCGGTTTCGGTTGAACTGACCTATGGGCTGGAGCGTTTGGCGATGTATGTGCTCGACCGCGAGAACGTCTTCGACCTGCCCTATAACGACCCCGCCAGCCCGACGCCGCTCACCTATGGCGACGTCTTCCTGGAAGATGAGCGCGAATTCTCCGCCTTCAACTTCGAGGCGGCGAACACCGACAAGCTCAAGACCCATTTCGAGGACGCCGAGCAGGAATGCCATGCCCTGCTGGAGCGCAAGCTGCCGCTGCCGGCCTACGAGCAGTGCATCAAGGCGAGCCACCTGTTCAACCTGATGGATTCGCGCGGCGTGATCAGCGTGGTCGAGCGCCAGGCGCAGATCGGCCGCGTGCGGGCGCTGGCGCGGGCCTGCTGCGAAGCCTATCTGGCGAAAACAGTTGGCTGAGCCGTTCCATGTCCGCGACGCGGCCGAGGCCGACGCCGCCCAGATCGCCGGAATCTATGCCGAGGAGGTGCTGCACGGCATCGCGACCTTCGAGGAGGTTGCGCCGTCGGTCCAGGACATCGCCGGCCGCATGAGCAATATCAAACGCCTCGGCCTGCCCTATCTGGTAGCGGAGCGCGCCGGCAAAGTGCTCGGCTATGCCTATGCCGGCCAGTTCCACCCCCGCGCCGCCTATCGCTATACGCTGGAAGACACGGTCTATATCCGCACGGACGCGCGCCGCCAGGGCGTGGCCAGGGCGCTGCTGGACGAATTGCTGGCCCGGTGCGAGGCCTTGGGCGCGCGGCAGATGATGGCGCTGATCACCAGCGTGCCTGACAGCGCCTCGATCGCGCTGCATTTGAAGCTGGGCTTCCATTCCATGGGCGTCGCCCCGGCGGTCGGCTACAAGTTCGGCCGCTGGCTCGACGTCGCCTATATGCAGCGGCCGATCGGTGCCGCCGATACGACACCGCCGGACCGCCCGGTATTGGGAATGACCCATGCGTGAGTTTCTGCTCGAAATCCTGTCGGAGGATATCCCCGCCCGCATGCAGGTGCAGGCAGCCGAGGATCTGAAGCGCCTCGTCACTGAAAGCCTGACCGCCGCCGGCCTCACCTTCGGCGGCGCGGCAGCGCACTCGACCCCGCGCCGGCTGGTGCTGGCGATCGAAGGCCTGCCCGAGACCTCGCCCGACCGCACCGAGGAGCGCAAGGGGCCGAAGGTCGGCTCGCCCGAGGGGGCCATCCAGGGCTTCCTCAAAGCCTCCGGCCTCGCCGCGATCGAGCAGGCGGAAATCCGCGATACCGACAAGGGCCAGACCTATTTCGCCGTCCGTAATGTGTCGGGCCAGCCGACCGAAACTGTGCTGGGCAAGGCCATCGCCGATGCCATCGACACCCTGCCCTGGCCCAAATCGATGCGCTGGGCCGACGGCCGCCGCCGCTGGGTGCGCCCGCTGGCCGGCATCATGGCGATCCTCGACGGCAAGACGGTGGCGCTCGAGGGCGAAACCGACCTGCCCGCCGCCGGCAATACGACCTGCGGCCACCGTTTCCTGGGCCCAAAAACCTTCTCCGTCGCCAGCTTCGCCGATTACGAGCGCAAGCTGGCGGAGCATCATGTCGTGCTCGACCGGGAAAAGCGCAAATGGCGCATCCAGGGCGACGCCAGACATCTCGCCGAAGAACACCAGATGGTCGTCGTCCATGACGAGCCTCTGCTGGAAGAGGTCGCCGGGCTGGTCGAATGGCCGGTGGTGCTGATGGGCGCCATCGACGATCAGTTCATGGACCTGCCGCCCGAGGTGCGGCGCACGACGATGCGCGCCAACCAGAAATACTTCACGCTGGAGCATGCCGACGGCAAGCCGGCCCCGCGCTTCCTGATCGTCGCCAACATGGCAACCGAG
This sequence comes from uncultured Rhodospirillales bacterium, assembly GCA_964574305.1. Taxonomy (GTDB): domain Bacteria; phylum Pseudomonadota; class Alphaproteobacteria; order BOG-932; family Roseiterribacteraceae; genus BOG-932. The sequence goes on from CAZNNJ010000468.1 coordinate 3,187, forward strand.
GACGGTGGCGCGGCCATCGTCGCCGGCAATGAGCGCGTGCTGCGCGCCCGCCTCTCCGACGCCCGCTTCTTCTACGACCAGGACCGCAGGACCAGGCTCGCCGACCAGCGCCCGAAGCTCGCCAAGATCGCCTTCCACGCCAAGCTGGGCTCGGTGCTGGAGCGGGTCGAGCGGCTGGAGAAACTGGTCGTCGAGATCGCGGACTATGTTCCCGGCGCCGAAAAGACCATGGCGGTCGAGGCTGCCAAGCTCTGCAAGTCCGACCTCGTCAGCGGCATGGTCGGCGAATTCCCCGAGCTCCAGGGCCTGATGGGCGGCTATTACGCACTCGCCGAAAACGCCCCGCGCCACGTCGCCGACGCCATCCGCGACCATTACAAGCCGCTCGGCCCCGGCGACGCCTGCCCGACCGAGCCGGTTTCGGTCGTGCTGGCGCTGGCCGAGAAGATCGACACGCTGGTCGGATTCTTCGCCATCGGCGAACTGCCGACCGGTTCGAAGGACCCGTTCGCGCTCCGCCGCGCCGCGCTGGGCGTCATCCGGCTGGTCGTCGAGAACGGCCTTCGCTTGTCGCTGGCGCCAGTCTTCCTAAGTGCGTTCAATGCCTACCGCCTCGACGGCGAGGCGCCGCTGGAACAGCTCCTCTCCTTCTTCGCCGACCGCCTGAAGGTGGTGCTGAAGGAGCGTGGCGTCCGCCACGACCTCGTCGATGCGGTTTTCGCGCTCGGCGGCGAGGACGACCTCGTCCGGCTGCTCGCCCGGGTCCAGGCGCTGCAGGATTTCCTGGCGACCGACGACGGCGCCAACCTGCTGACCGCCTATCGCCGGGCCGCCAATATCCTGCGCATCGAGGAGAAGAAGGACGGCACCTCCTATGACGGCGCGCCCGACCGCTCGCTTTTGTCACAGAGCGAGGAGCAGGTGCTGGCCGGGGAGCTGGAATCCGCCGGGCTGGCGGTCGATCCGCTGATCGCGGCCGAGGATTTCGCAGGTGCGATGGCGCGCTATGCGGCCCTGCGCCCGGCGGTCGACGCCTTCTTCGACAAGGTGACCGTGAATGCGGACGATTCGCGCATGCGCGCTAACCGCCTGCGCCTCTTGTCTCGCATCCGCAGCACGCTTAACAAGATCGCTGATTTCTCGCGGATCGCGTGAAACGTCTTGATCCCCTCGCCCCCACGGGGAGAGGGTTACTGAAGGTTAGCGAGCGTGAGCGAGCTTACCGCAAGTTGGGTGAGGGGGCTGCTTTGGAATGCGGATGATTCGTCCGCACCTGGACAAGCGGCCTCAGCCCCCCTCACCGGCCCTTCGGGCCACCCTCTCCCCCGAGGGGCGAGGGTTATTCGAGGCGTTCGCTATGTGGTCCGGTATATATTGTTGATGAGGATCGCGACGTGAGCAGCTCGAACAAATGGGTCTACAGCTTCGGCGGCGGCACCAACGAGGGGCGCGCCGACATGCGCAACCTGCTGGGCGGCAAGGGCGCCAACCTGGCCGAGATGTCGTCGCTGGGCCTGCCCGTCCCCCCCGGCTTCACCATCACGACCGAGGTCTGCACCGCCTTTTACGCCGGCGGCAAGCAGTACCCGTCCGACCTTCAGCCCCAGATCGACGCCGCCATGGCGAACCTGGAGCAATCGATCGGCGCCGGCTTCGGCAAGGTCGACAATCCCCTGCTGGTCTCGGTCCGCTCCGGCGCCCGCGTGTCGATGCCGGGCATGATGGATACGGTCCTCAATCTCGGCCTCAACGACGCGACGGTCGAGGGTCTGGTCAAGCGCTCGGGCGACGCCCGCTTCGCCTATGACAGCTATCGCCGCTTCATCCAGATGTTCGGCAATGTCGTGCTCGATATCGATCATCAC
>CAZNNJ010000469.1:0-5038 GCA_964574305.1 uncultured Rhodospirillales bacterium
CAACATCTACGATCAGTATTCGGATGAGCTTCGATTGGAGCTTCTTCCTGGTGGCGTCATCGACGGTCAGGTTGGCTTATACACCTTCATTCAGCAGCAAACGGGCCAGCAGCTTGTTCTCGCTTCCGCTGGTTCCGGAATTCCGAATCTCGCAGGTTCCGACGACCACTTCACGAGAGATGGCCAGAGCTATGCGGCGTTCGGGCAGTTCAATCTTCACGCGACGGATCAGCTCATATTTATCATGGGCGGTCGCGTCACCCAGGATCATGTTTCGCTTAATGCGCTGCAAAACACTGGGACGTACGATATCACGCTTTTCGGGCCGACCGACACGCACACCACTACGTCCACCGATAACACCAACTTCAGCTACCGCCTCGGTGCCCAATACCAGATCACGCCTGACATCATGGCTTATGCGGCCTACAGCACCGGCTACAAGGCGCCGAGCTTTAATCAGAACGTTCTTTCCGGGCCTACGCCGGGTTCTACCACGGACCCGCTGGTGCATGCCGAAACCGCGTCGAACTGGGAAGTCGGCCTGAAGACTATGCTGTTTGATCGCCATCTGCGTTTGAACATCTCGGCCTTCTACGAAACCTTTCATAATCTCCAGGTGCAGTACAGGGATCCGTTCGGCAATTTCGTCATCGGCAATGCTGGCAAAGCGCGCACCAAGGGTGTCGAAGTTTCCGCCGAGGCTCGGCCGGTTGACGGCCTCACGGTCAATGTCGCGCTTACCGCCCAGCATGCGTACTTCATCAATTACGCGGGCGCGCCGTGCTATCCCGGTCAGGGGTGCACCGTGTTCAATGCCGGCGGCTTAGATATGCCAACTGCGCCGCGCTTCAGTTCGACCTTGGATGTGCGTTATGAGAAGCCGATCAGCGAGGGCCTCAATGCATTTGTTCAGGGCGATTACACCCACCGCTCGTCCATGAATTTCTTGGTTAATCAGGAGCCAGGTACGAACCAGGGTGATTCAAACCTGCTTGGATTTTCTGCCGGCCTTCACTTCGACAACGGGTTGGAGGTGAGCATCTTCTGTCGGAATTGCACCGACCACCGCACGCCGGAGGGTCTCGGCGACGGCGAAGTCGACCAGTTCTTCGGATATGCGGGTAATATCCAGAGTTGGGGCTATAATTCTGTTCGGACAATCGGCGCATCGGCGACCTACGACTTCTAGGCCAGACCCACCCCCTATTACTTCCGCTGATGCAACGCATCCAAAGGGAAGATTTGTCAGTAAATAGAGGTCCGTGCTTGTTTCTCCCTGTTAGCGATGCTTGGCTGTCTCGTCGTCCCGTCCGCGGCGGCGAGCTTCCCGCGGCGAGCTTTGTTCACGAGGTCTGGCGCACTTCCCCGCGCCTGACATGACGCCTGGATAGGCGTTTCCTCCCAACTTGCCGATCGTTCAGTTTCAACCTGGGCGATCGGCACTTTGGCCGAGCGAAGTGAATCAACCGTTGCCGGAAATCGACCGAGATGTAGATGCGTAGTTTTGTCCAGCAGGGTCTTTCGTGTCCGTCAGTAGCGGGATCCCGGCGAGACATCAGACCCTATCTTCCGATCTCCCTTTCGCCTTCACAGGTGGCATCGGCGGGCGGCGGGTCCCGGAGATCGACCTCATACGGCCAAGCGAAACCCTAGTACCTGTCTATGCCGCCAATCGAACTCGCGCTGCATTTTATCGAGCGCGCCAAAACCATCAGCAGTCCCCAAGAACTGGCGTCGTTGCTTGAAGCAACAACACTCGAGATGGGATTTCAGTATTTTGCACTGGTCCATCACGTCGATCTTCGTGCCGACGCGCCGCAAGCAATGCGGATGCACAATTATCCGGACCAATGGAGTGAGTACTTCATCACTAACGGTTTATATGCCGAAGATCCCATCCACGTGGCGAGCCTTCTTTCGAATGTCGGGTTCACTTGGGAAGAGGTGCCAAATAAAATTCGGCTCACGAGCCGCCAGCGGAAGATCATCGAGATGGCAGGCCGGCACGGTCTCCGGAACGGCTTTACTGTGCCGGGCAATGTCCCCGGCGAAAGCACAGGTTCCTGCTCGTTCGCCACCGCGGGCGGACTGGAATTGCCGGCAGAAAATCTACCTCTGGCCTACCTCATAGGCGGCTTTGCGTTCGAGGCAGCGCGACGCCTGCGAGCGAGCGATGCCGGCAGCACCCCTCCGGAGCCTCTGCGGCTGACGCCGCGCCAGCACGATTGCCTTCTTCTGGTGATCCACGGCTATACGGACAAGGAGATAGCGCGCGAACTCGACATTAGCGCACAAACCGTCAAAGAGTACCTCAACCATCTTCGACGTCGATATGGCGTCAAGAATCGATTGGTGCTCGCTGTCCGTGCGATCTACGACGGGCAGATCAGCTTTATCGAAGCTTTCGCCGACAAACCCCCTCTTTGGAGGGGATAGCGACGGTACACGACCTCTGCTTCTCTCTCTGGAGAAATTCTCTGGAGAGTCGAGATGGTCGAGATCGTAACTAAGAAAAATAGACGGAACTTCGATGAACAGCTCCGTGGAATGTTCGAAGATAGGAAGATCGTATTTGTCGATCTATTGAAGTGGGATCTTTCCGTCATTGATGGATGCCTCGAAATCGACCAATTCGACGACGATCACGCAATCTACCTTCTCGCCAGTCACGATGATGGCAGCCATTTGGGATCGATGCGCCTGCTCCCGACTGATCGGCCGCACATCCTCGGCAGCTTCTTCTCTCATCTGTCCGAAAAGCCTGTGCCGACAGGTCTGGACACCTATGAAGTGACTCGTCTCTGCCTGTCGCCGCGCCTTCGCGCCGTCGAGCGCCGGTACGTGCGTAATCAGCTCATCTCGGCCATGACCGACTTTGCTCTCGCCAACGGGATCAACACGCTGACTGGCGTCGCGCGGACAAGCTGGCTGGCACAGATTCTGCGGATGGGCTGGCGTTGCGAAACCTTGGGTTCAGTGCAGTCGGTCGACGGCACCCTGACTGGCGCGTTCCGCATCGATCTCGACAGAGATACCCCGGCCGGCTTGGCGGGCATGGGTATCTATATGCCGGGAACGAGCGCTGCCTTCGAGGAACGGCTGAAAGCGTTTCAGAGTGCGGCTCGCGACAGGCCGCTACCAACGGCCAGTGCCCATGTGGCGGACGACGTTGCGGTTTGGTCGGAACGCCTCAGGACGGATGGCTATTGCATCATTCCGAACGCGATCGCGTGCGAAACCGTCGATAAGCTCAACGGCGACCTCGACGAACGCTTTGCCGCGACGCCGTTTAGTGAGGGCGGATTCTATGGACCCCGCACGAAGCGCTTCGGCAGCCTTCTCACGAGATCCGCGCTGGCCGCGGACCTGGTTCAGCATCATCTCATCCTTGGCATCGCCCAGACCGTCCTCGGCCCATGGTGCGATCGCTTCAATCTGAACCTTACGCACTCAAGGCAGTAAGCTGATCGGTGGCTATGACAGTGTGGTCGCGTTTGGCCAAAGCCGGGCCCTAGTCGTGTGGCAGCGTATTGTCATGCCAGACGGTTCCTCAATCCAGATCGATAATCTGCCGGCAACCGACACGGCGGGTTACGCAGGCCTCGAAGACGAGGTCGACTACCATACGTGGACGCTGCTGAAAGGCATCGCAATGTCGACGCTGCTCGGCGTCGGAACGCAGGCGACGTTCGGGAGCGGCCAGAGCACCCTGGTGCAAGCCATCCAACAATCGACCCAGGAAAGCGCCAACCAAGCCGGTCAGCGGATCGTTGAGAAGGATCTCAATATCCAGCCGACTTTAAGGGTTCGGCCCGGTTGGCCCTTGAGGGTGATCGTCCATAAAGACATCATATTCCGCTAGCGGAATATCAAGTCATATGCCGACTGCAAAACTATGCCGACAGACGAACATAGTGGAATGGTAAGGTCTTGAAGATGATGGGATTTGGAGGCATGCAATATCGGCATAGTCCTGGCTCCTATAGCCGGTTGAGGAACGCCAACAACTTGTCGTCGGGGCGGAACTTCCCCGGCTTGCTGTCGAACGGGATCGTTCGGGCGAGGATTTTCTCTTTCAGCGCCAGATCGGCGTCGAGATAGATCTGGGTGGTCTCGATGGACTCGTGCCCGAGCCAGAGCGCGATGACGGTTTGCTCCACCCCGGCGTGGAGCAGGTCCATGGCCGTGGTATGGCGCAGACAGTGGAAGGTGACCCTCTTCTGCCTGAGAGACGGACAGGCATCTTTGGCTACCGCGATGTGCTTCTTCAGAAGACGCGCGACGGCATCCGGGCTCAGTCGTCCGCCGCGGACGCTCGGGAAGACAACGCCATCCTCGGCCGTGTTTAATTCGTCGATCCAGGCTTCGAGGACGTCGGCGACCGGCTTGCACAGCGGGACGGCGCGTTGCTTGCGTCCCTTGCCGAGCACTCCAACATGAGCGCCCGAGCCGAACACCACATGCTGGCGTTGCAGCCCCGTCGCCTCGGAGAGGCGCAGCCCGGTTTGCAGAGTAGTCAGCAGCAGCGCGTGGTCCCGGCGCCCACCCCAGGTGCTCTTGTCGGGCGCACCCAGGAGGGCATCGACCTCGGGGCGCGTCAGGAAGTCGACCAGCTTGCGCTCGAACCGTTTGGCCGGCATCGCGAGGATGCGCTGGATCTGGGCGCTGTGCGTCGGCATCTCATAAGCGGCGAAGCGGAAGAACGACCGGATCGCGGTGAGCCGCAGATTGCGGGTGCGGACGGTCGCACCGCGCGTTTTCTCCAGTTCGTTCAGGAAGCCGGCGACGAGCGGCGCGTCGAGCTTCTCGAAGGCCAGTCTGTCGGGCGGGGTGCGCAAGCGCTTCCGTGCGAAGCGCAGCAGCAGCCTGAACGTGTCCCGATACGAGCTGATCGTGTTCGCGCTGACCCGCTTCTGCTGCATCAGGCGCTGGGTGAAGAACCGTTGCAGCAGCGTCGGGAAGGGCGGGATCGCGGACGTCATGGCGGAGCCTCCCAGCGATGCTGAAGCCCCGCCAACGCCTCCGTCAGAAGCGC
>CAZNNJ010000470.1:0-5037 GCA_964574305.1 uncultured Rhodospirillales bacterium
CGGGAAAGCATGGTGGTTGTTGTGCCAGCTTTCGACCATGCTGATCAGCCCGACGATTTTAACGTTGTAGCCTTGGGCTGCGGCGCCCTGGACGATCCAGCTCTGGCCGCCTTGCCGATGTGCGAAATGCCCCACCAGCCAATGCCCGATCACGCAGACGCTGACCCGCGCGCATATACCCCAGATCACCCAGCCGAGGCCGCCCGCTGCGAAAAACAGCAACGCCCAGGGCAATTGCTGCCACATCCAACGCCGCTCCATCGCAGCATAGATACGGTCTGTTCTTAGCCGCGGCTCCAACTGAAAGTCAGGCGGGCTGTCCAGAATCAGCTCACAGTGCAACTGCCACCAAGCGTCATGCCAAAAGCCGCGTCGGTGGCAGAAATAGTCGTGGCAGTCCGGTTGCCGTTGGGCCCAATCGCGGAAATCGTGAACGCGGGTCATGCCGATCGGTCCGGCCATCCCGACAAGCGTTCCCAGATAGACGCAGAGATACTCCAGCCATTCCGGGCAGGCGAAGCTGTTGTGGATCAGCCTGCGATGCATGCCGACCGAATGCCCGAAACACAGCGTTACACCGCTGGTGGCCGCGAACAGCAGGACTGTATCCCACGACAAGAAGAATGGTCCGAGGACGACCGCCGCGAATGTCATCCCGCCGATCCATAAGGATCTCGCAGGGGCCCATCGCACATGACCCGCGACTGGGTCGCTGGCAGGGGTCGCTACGATCCGTTCAGAACCGGGCATCAGATCCATGACGTCCTCCTGCTATTCGTTCTTCTCTTCGCGTGCGCGTTTCACGGACGCGCTTTCTTTTTTTAGCGGGATCGAAACCGGGCAGACGTGCTGGACAAATCCGTTCAGCGTGTTCACCAGATTCTCGCGGACCAGCGAGTAGTGGACGAATTGGCCGCGTTTTTCACCGCGCACCAGCCCGGCATTCTCGAGGATCTGGAGATGCTTTGAGATTGACGGCTTGGTCATGTCGAACCGCGCCGCGATCTCCCCAGCCGTCAACTCGACCTCGGAAAGATAGGCTAGAATCTTCCGCCTCGGTGTCGAAGCGAGGGCCTCGAATATCTTTTCCATCTAAATCTCTAATTAGCTTATTAGCTAATTAATACTTCTTCCGGTAGAATGCGCAAGAGCGATGTGAGGTGGTCTCGAACCCCTCCACCGCGAAAAATCGTGAAACAATTTCCGGCCTGTATCCGTACCTAACAGCAATACGCGCGGCCTGAAGCGGGCCGCCATCCGCTGATTTAGGTCGAATGAATGTTTCACTGGACCGACTATCTCATGGGCGATGTCCGCGCCCTGCGGCTGCGGTCCGACGGTCATGCCCTGAGCTTTTCCGGCGCGATCGTTATCCTGATCGTCGGGTCTGGGCTGTCGCGCAAGGCCGGGCGGCTGGTGGCTCATGCGCTGTCGGCGTCACCGCATTTCGACATCATGCTGCGCAGCTTCTTCGGCAGCCTGGCCCGCTATGCGGTGCTGACCGTCACAGTGCTGGCGGTGCTGTCGCAGTTCGGCATCCAGACGACGAGCATCGTCGCGGTGCTGGGCGCGGCGGGGCTGGCGGTCGGGCTGGCGCTGCAGGGGACGCTGTCGCACCTAGCGGCGGGCGTCATGCTGCTGATCTTCCGCCCTTTCAAGATCGGCGACACGGTCCAGGTGGGCGGCATCGTCGGCGTGGTGCGGGCGCTGACCCTGTTCTGGACCGAGGTCGCGGCCGACAACAATGTCCAGATCATCGTGCCCAACGGCGGCATCTGGGGCCAGCCGCTCAGGAATTTCACCGCCTATCCCGCCGCGCCGCACCTGGCCGACGTGCATGTCCGCATTCCGGAGGATGCCGACTTCGACGCGCTCCAGGCCGCCGTCAAGGCGGCGGTCGCCGCCCTGCCGCTGATCGCCAAGGAGGCGCCGCTTACGGTCCTGTTCGACCGTTCGAGCGTCGACCGCCAGCTCGAGATCGTCGTCGGCTTCTCCGCCGCCGAGGCCGATATCCCCGCGGCCAAGAGCGACGTGATCCGCGCCGGTCACGAGGTGCTGGAAAGCCTCAAGACCCCAGCATCATGAAGCCGCCATCCACCGCCAGGGTCTGGCCGGTGATGAAGTGGGAGGCGTCTGAGGCGAGGAACACCAGGGCCGGGGCGATGTCCTTCAGCGCGTCGCCCATCCGGCCGCCCAGCGGGATGGCCTGGGCGAGATAGGCGTCCATCATCGCGTTGGTGGCTTCGTCCTGGGCGGCGCGCATCCGCTTGGCCGGGGCGGTCTCGGCGACGGGCGCCAGCGCGTTGACCCGCACGCGATAGCGGCCCCATTCCAGCGCGACGCTCCGCGTCCAGGCGCCGACGGCGCCGCGGCTCGCGGCGTAGGCGGCATTGCCGGCGAACCCGCCCACGCCCTCGCAGGAGCCCATCTTGACGATCGATCCGCCATCCTCGCGCATATGGCGGAAGGCGGCCTGGTTGGTGAACAGGGTCGCCTTGCCGTTCAGCGCGAACATATTGTCCCAATATTCTTCGGTCAGCTGGTCCGCCGGACACGAACCGTGCAGCCCGGCCGCCTGGATCAGCACATCGAGCCCGCCCAAGGTTTGGACGAAACGATCGAATACGCTGTCGACCGATGCCTTGCTGGCGATGTCGCAGCGCTCGCTCGCCACCACCCCGTCGGGCAGTGATGGTTTCGAAGAATTGTAGGTGCAGGTCACCCGCGCGCCCTCGGCGACGAAGGCCTCCACTGCCGCCGCGCCGATACCGCCGGCGGCGCCAGTGATGATGACGCGCTTGCCGTCCAAAGTTCCCATTTGCTTTCTCCCTTTAGTCGACCTCGGCCTTCACGTCTGGGAAGGCGTCGAAATAGAATTTGAACCGCGCGCGGACCTCGTCGGCCGAAACGCCGAAATCGCGCTTCAGGTTGTAGATGACGCGGCCTTCCTTGCCGCGCGGATGGGCCTTCAGGAACGTGTCGATCTGGGCCTTGACCGCCAGGGTGAATGGCAGCCCGGCCTTGGCTTCGATCTTCTCGATCTGGCCCATGTCGTCCTTCATGAACTGGTGGAAATAGCTGTCGAAGCTCTGCGCCTCCGGCCACAGCGCGCGGTCCTTCACGCAGGCGCGCAGCAGGTGCTCGACCCGGTCGGACCAGTAGGCGAACAGATTCTCCGGCTCGACCTCGTTGCGGTAGAAGCGCTGGGTATAGCCCATCATCGTGATCGCCGACTGGATCACCGCCACCGGGTCGCGGTGGGTGATGACGACCGTGGCGTCGGGGAAGACCTTCCGCAGCACCGGCAGCTGCTCCAGGTGCTGCGGGCATTTCAGCACCCAGCGCCTGGGCCCCCGGATCCATTGCAGCATCTTCAGCGCCGTCTTCATGTACGCGTAATGCGGCGTCTGGTCGGTGGCGTAGTAATGGTCCCGCCATTTCGGGACCTTCGATATCCATTCGAAATTGTAGGAGGCGAAGTCCGGCCCCATCAGCTCCAGCTCTTCGTGGATATGGTCGGGCTCCATCGGATGCATTGCCGCCAGCAGCGGCACGCTGGCGCGCAGCTGCTCCCAGGCGTCGGCGCAGCGCTTGTAGCGCGGGTCGGTCCCGTCCGGCAGCATCGCCTCGCCCGGCATCGGCAGGGGCTCATAGGATTCCCACAGGGGCAGCGAGCGCAGGCGCTCGTCGGCCGCCAGGATATTGACCATGTGCGTGGTGCCGGAGCGGGGCAGGCCGGCGACGATGATCGGCTTCTCGATCGCCTCGTCATGGATCTCAGGATGCTTCTTCAGCATGTCCTGGATCAGCAGCCGGTTGACCGCATAGCGATTGATATAGCTCAGCAGCGTATGGCGATGGATGTTGCTGATGCCCTGGTCGGCATTCCATTCGTCGACCAGCATGCCGAGGCGCTCGCGGAAATCCTCCGGCCCGAAATCCGAGAGGCCGGTGGTCTTGCGCGCATGCTCCAGCACCGCCGCTTCGCTGAAGATCACCGGGTTGGCGTCGCCCCAGGCCTGGCCGGCCCTCTGGGTTTTGCTCAGCACCGGGTGGCGCAGATCGTCGATAACGATGTCCGTCGACATGTCGGAAACTTCCCCTTGGCTTGCCTTATTGGGTTGGGCTGACCATTCCCGCAGCCGGCGGCGCGGTCAAGGCCCCTCCGATCATCGTTTCCAGGTCGCCGATGAAGCGCTCGGTATCGGCCCGGTCCTGCGTGCCGGGCGCCGCGTCGCGCAGCCGCGAATAGTCGGCCAGGCCATGGAACAGCATGATCGCCGCCATCATCAGCCGGCCCTCGACCAGCCCGTCCGCCAGGTTGCGCGACGCCATCGCCGCCTTCAGCTTGCGGGTCAGCCGGTCGATCTCCGGCAGGCTGTAGGGCGAGCCCAGCCCGCGCGAGGCCAGCGTATGGCGGGCCACCAGCTGGGCATTCAGGCGGATGAAATCCTTGCCCCCGTTCGGGTCGAACAGCTTGGCCGCCACCGGGCGGACGAAGGCGCGGACGATGTCGCCCAGCGTCCCGGCGCCGGCCACCTCCATCGCGTCGAACATCGCGTTGCGGCTGGCCGAGATCGCCGGGAGGTGCTTGTCCAGGATCGCCTGGATCAGCCCATCCTTGCTGCCGAAATGATAGTGGCAGGCATTGGAATGGCGCTGGCGCGCGACCCGGTTGATCTCGGCCAGCGACACGCCCTCGATGCCCTTCTCGGCAAACAGGCGCTCAGCCACCGTGATCAGCTTCGCGCGCGTTGCCGCGCTTTTCGGCGTCAGCGCGGCGATGCGGCCAAAAGCCTCGGTTTTGGTGTGGGCGGTTTGCATCATGGATTTAGTGAGATTACACTATTATGATGCGTGCGCAAGATGGCTTAGGGTTGAAAAGTGGGCTTGCCGAGATGGCATAAGCTCACTAATTTCTGTAGGCCAATGAATGGGGGAAGGCGATGAAATTCTGGCAGATGGTCCCGTGGATGGAGACCGAACAGCTGGCCGAGGTCGCGAAATTCGCGGAGGAGGTCGGGTTCGAGGGGGTGA
>CAZNNJ010000471.1:0-5026 GCA_964574305.1 uncultured Rhodospirillales bacterium
CGGCTCGGGCCCGCCAACGTGGGCGAGACGCTCCCCGAGTTCATCGGGGACCCGAGCTACGACAGCTCGGCGCAGAAGGCCGTGATCCTCGGCGACTGGAAGTACCTGCACGATCCGTGGTTCCACACCGAGGCGCTCTACGACACGGTGGGCGATCCGCTCGAGCGCACCGACGTCAAGGCCGGCCATCCCGACGTCGTCGCGAAGGCGCGCGCGCTGCTCGACGACTTCCGCTGGGAGCGGATGCAGAAGGGACGCTTCCACGTGCGCGTGCACGGCCGGCAGGGAGCGAAGCTGCGGCTCGCGGTCTCCACCGACGATCTCTTCGACGCCAACTTCGCGACGCAGCCGAAGGTCGACGAGCACGACTTCACGCTCGACTTCGATCGCCATCATCTCGTGCTCGAGACGACCCTGCCGAGCGACCGGATCGAGCTCGTCTGCTGGTGCCGCGGCGACCACCTCGCCTTCGAGGCGACGCTCGACGGCGAGCCGCTCGTACACGGGCTGCGCGTCGGCGCGGAGGAGGAGGGGCGGGCTTCACCGCTCTCCTGCTTGCAGGTTTGGTCGGCGCAAACAACGTCCTTGCCTGGCATCGGCCCGATGAGCAGTCCACTGTTCGGCATGCCAGCGGAGTAATTTCGGAGCCATCGCCGTATCGGACCGAGCCTTTGGCTTTGCTGTCTGCGATGATCTGAAAACGATTCGGCGCGGCAAAGCAGGCCCGACTTGCCGCCGGCGAGCCCGGAGCAGACGACAGGATTTGGGATGTACGACACGCCCACGATTGCCGACCTCAATCGAAAGCTTCGGGATTTGATCCACGAGAGCCGGCGCCGGGCGGAAGCCGAGCAGGCGCGGCTTGTGGGCGAGGAGCGCAGGCACGGTTTGCGCAATAGCACCACAGTCGTGCTGAAGACCATTGAGGCCTTCGACGCAATTCACCGCGAAGCCATTGAGCGCGCCGCGCCGATGCTCAATGACATCGGCGCGCGGATAGGGATTCCTGCCAAGGACGTCGTGAACGCGGCGAAGCCAGCCCTAGAGCAATTCGGAACCGCACTGCTTCTCGGCCTACCCGCCAGTGGGATCGATGACCTAAAAGAGCGTACGCAGGGCCAATACTCGATAGTATTCCAGCAGCGCCTCGATGGGGCGCTCAGGGATCTGGAAATGGGATTTGTCGGAGACCGCAGCGTGGCGGGAGCAGAGGATACCGCTCAGCAGCAGGCTGCCCGCTTGCTGCGCATCATCTACGACCGGACCAAAGGGAAGAAGGAACCTATGTTCGCGGGCGACGGCGCCACGGATGCCGGGTTGTCCGTCGAGCAGGCCGAGGCCGCATGGCGGTATCTGCGCGATCGGGGGTTGATCGACACTTTCGAGCTCGAAGGCAGCGCGCGGATCAACGCGAAGGGGGTGGATGCAATCGAGGGAGAGGGTTCAATGCAGCAGAATCGCCAACAACCGCAGCGGTCGAACAAGATATTCATCGTTCACGGTCATGACGGCGAGGCCCGGGAAACCGTGGCGCGGTTTCTCGAGAGTGTCGGCCTCGTCCCGATCATCCTGCATGAACAGGCGAACAAGGGACGGACGATCATCGAGAAGGTCGAAGCGAACAGCGATGTAAGCTTTGCAGTCGTCCTGCTGACGCCCGACGACGAAGGCTGCGCGAAAGGCGGCGTTTCAGAGCCGCGGGCACGTCAAAACGTCCTGCTTGAGCTCGGCTACTTCATCGGCCGCCTTGGGCGGGACCGGGTCTGCGCGCTGAAACGCGGCATGCTAGAGATTCCGAGCGATTTTGCCGGGGTCGTTTGGGAGCCGATGGACGCAAGCAATGGCTGGAAGCAGGCGCTGGGACGCGAGCTGGAAGCCGCGGGCCACACTATCGACTGGAACAAGGTCATGCGCGGCTGATCGCAGCTAACGGTGCTGCGCGGATAAGGACTTAACCAGGATGGGCATTGGGAATTTCATATCGCAATTCGTAACGGTCATGCTGGGCAGCGGGGCGTCGATCGCGATTGCGCGGATCGTGTCCGACCATCGCAGGGATAAGCGCCAACGCGCCGACGCCGCGGAATATCTAGCCCTTCAGCTTGCCTTCCTGCTCGAAGGATACGCGATCGACTGCGCCGGCAAGGTTTCCGACCATTCGATGGCGGTCAGCTCGGAAGGTCACGTCGGCAAGGAGATCGGCGCGGTTCCTGCATCGCCGTCATTCCCGGAAAGCGATGCCTATAAGCTCCTCGATCGGGCGATCCTGAATGACCTACTCGACTTCCCCCAACGTTGCCGTATGGCCCAGGAAGCGGCGATGGCCTGGTGGGACGTCGTCGGCGACGAAGATGCTTGCAGTACCGCCATGTTGGAAAACACGCTCTCCATGGGAGGCGCTGCAATCGAGATCGCCAAGGGACTCCGGAAGAAATACGCACTGGGGGATCGGTCGCTGAAATTCGGCGAGTGGGATATCGAATCATTCTTCGTTGAGGAACTGAGGACACTCGCCGAACGTGTCGCGAAGCGAAAACGTGCCGACGAAGTGGCGGAAATATTTCCCGAGCCACTGGTCCCGGCGACGAACGGCGCACCATAGCCGCGAAAGCCGCGATCAGGACGAATAGCAAATTGCTGTCCTGCATCTCCCGGTGCATCGATAGTCACCGTGGGAGTCGCGAGCGCGCGTGAATCGAGATCGATATGGGCGAGGCAAGACGCAAGCGGGAGCAAGCAGCAGCAGCCGTTTGCATATGCGGCACAGATCTGCCAGCCCTCTCCTGCTGCTACACCGGCAAAACCTGGCATAAGCGTTCGGCGGCGCTTGGCCTGCACACCCTGCCCCGGAATTCGGTTGTCGAGAAGTGCTATATGAAGGCGCTCCGTTCCTGTCAGGGCGGCCTGTCCCGGGAACACCTGATTTCGGAATCCGTCATGCGCGTGCTGGCGGGGGACGGCCCGTTTACGATTGGCGGGACACCGTGGCTTCCGGCCGGGGAGCATCGTCAGGTCGGATACGGCAGCCTGACCGGCAAATGCCTCTGCAGTAAACATAACAGCGCCCTGCATCCGCTCGACGATGCCGCGCTGAGCTTCTTCAAAGCGTTGAAATCCTGTTTGGACGGCGAGGCAAGCGCTCTGCGCTACCTGGTGTCGGGTCACGACATTGAGCGCTGGCTGCTCAAGACGCTGAAGGCGCTCGCCATGTCCGAAAATCTTGGGCGCGGGACGCAGAAGCTGAGCGGGGCATTTCCCGATGATATTCGCGTACTCGAACTGCTCGACGATCAGCATGCCTGGCCAGCGGGAGCCGGGTTGTATTGCACCATGGCAACGGGCGACCAAACGGTAAACCACCCGCGATTTCAAATTCAGCCTTATACCGACGCGAATGAGGAAATCGTTGGCCTCTGGACCAGGATATTCGGCTTGAGCTTCATCCTGATGCTCCAGCCGCTCGACAAGGTGACAATCCCCCATCAAGGGCCGGTGGTCTATCGGCCGCGTAAAATCATCGCCGCCTATCCCGGTGGCAAGAACCAGTTATGGCTGAGCTGGGAGGATGGTCTCCGTCACGATGGCGACCTGACTCTACGGTATGTGGGCGACGTTCCGGCCGCCGAGGTGGAGGACTAAGGTTGCACGACAGCGGACACACGCGACTTGGAATCAGAAAACCGCATTTGCCCGTTGAGCGATTTGCTGGCAGCGCTCCATAAGCAGATCGAATGGCTCGGCTTGCTCGTGAAGCAGCCCGACCTGGAGCATGCGGTCATAGTCGTCGGCGAGCGCCTTCCGGGCCAAGGCTTCGGGGACAAGCCGTAAGGCGCCGCGGACTGCGCTTCCGTAGTCAATCACCGTGCGATCGGCGGCCAGCTCACGGAAGAACATCGATTTATGCCGAGCAACTTCGTCGGCAAGCCGGCGATCTTCCAGCGCGCGAGTAGCGATGCCTGCATCGTCGAGGCGCGCGATGTCATGCCAATGTCGGGCGAAACGTTCACCGCGCAACCGCTCCTGGAGACAGAAGACGTGGATGGCGGTCGCCTTTTCCCAGAAGGTCCGCTCGGCATGCATCACCCGCGGGCGCGCGGTCGGGAAGATCACACCTTCGATCCACTCTGCGGCGTCGCAGACTATGTCATGTGGGCTGGCGGGTTCACCGGTGGAGCGCGCCCCGAATTCGAGCTGAACGCTTTGCAGCACGTAGCCGGGCGCCCTGACAACCGCCTCATATTCGATGAAGAGCTTTTCGCCCTCACGGCGCAGCGAAGCTGGCAACTCCTCTGCGGCCAGCGCCCCCGCAACCAGCGGGCGGACATCTCTATCCACCCACTCTGGAAGCCGCCGCTTAATTTCTGGGCTCCACCGCCTCTCCTGGCCGCGCGTTTCGGGAACGTCGGCGCCCTCGCCTATGAGATCGGGCGCCAGCGCGCGGATGCTGTAGGTAAGGTCGACATCTTCGGAGAAGCGCTGGATCGCGCGGTAGGCTTTTGAGAGAGAGGTGCCGCCCTTGAAGACAAGCGATGGACCGATCGGCGCGGTGAACACGGTATCGATCGCCCAAACGACCCAGGCGTCTTTTTCCAAAAGATAAGCGGGCCGCCCGGAGCGGTCAGCCGCCACCAGCAATGCTTCGCGTCGGTCAACGGCCGACAGGCGGAGAAAACTATCTGTCATGCAGGGCCGCCCGGCTGACGGTCTGCGCCAGCCAGGCAGGGAGCAGCGGCACGGCCGCCACAAGCTCGTTGAGGGCGGAATGCGGCAGCTTCTTCTTAAGCTCCTTCATTGCGGCTTCCGCTTTTTCCGGACCCAACCAGGCGAGCGCGCGGACCGCCTCGCCGGCGGGACGCCCGGCAAGCGCCAACTGCCAACGCGGCGCATTACGGGGCTCCACTATCTGACTCCCCAGCATGAGCTTCCAGCTACGGCCGGAGGGCAGGTAGACGTGCCGGATCCCGTCGCGCCAGGCATCGTCCTGCAGCTGGCCAGCACCGGGCCGGAGCTCACCGTGCTCGAGATC
>CAZNNJ010000472.1:0-5014 GCA_964574305.1 uncultured Rhodospirillales bacterium
GGCGAACGGAAAAAGCATGTGGAACGACTTCAGCCGCGGTGCGAGGCACTCGACCGATGGGCCCGACGACAACGCCCGGGACACCGGGCTTCAACCGATCCTCAGCGGAAACCGCAGCGAGGACGAAGGCCTGTTCGTGCGGCAGCATGAATACTGGGCCAGAACCTTGATGACCGCGCTCACCCGCGAGGACCGTGCGGTCGGCCAGAATCAGGCCATTCGATCATGAGCCCGTCCTACGAACAGATCACGACGTTCCTGTATCGCGAGGCTCGCTTCCTGGACGATCGCGAATGGGATGCGTGGCTGGAGTGTTACGCGCCATCCGCGTCGTTTTGGATGCCGACATGGGACGACGACGATCAGCTCGTCGAGGATCCGCAACGGCACATTTCATTGATCTACTACCCCAATCGCAAAGGGCTTGAAGACCGCATCTTCCGGATCAAGACCGGTCGTTCAGGCGCCAGCACACCCGAACCGCGTACCTGCCACCTCATTAGCAATGTCGAGGTTCTGGAACGCCGCCAGAATGAAATCGATGTGCGATTCAACTGGCTCACTCTGAGCCATCGCTACAAGGAAACCAAAAGCTTCTTTGGCGTCTCCTTCTACACAATAAATACAGCCCAGGCGGAAATGTTGATAACCGCGAAGAAAGTCGTTCTCAAGAATGATTACATCCACCATGTCATTGACATCTACCACGTTTGATGCCGGCAGGATGAGAAGACCTATGATCTATTTAATCGATTTAAACTTCGCGATTGGGCCCGTTCGGCCCCTCGCCGAGGCGCGCGCAGCATGAGCGTCGGGCATCGGTTCACGGGCAAAGTCCTCGTCGTGACTGGCGCCGCGCAGGGGATCGGCGCGGCGGTGGCCGCCCGCGCAGCTGAGGAAGGCGGCGCCGTCGCGCTCGTCGACCGAGCCGACTTCCTCCCTGAAGTCGCCGCGGCTATCGACGGCGAGACGCTGGCGGTCAATGCAGACCTCGAGACCTGGGCAGGGGCGGAGGCGGCGAGGCAGAGCATCCTGGCACGCTTCGGCCGTATCGACATCCTGATCAACAATCTCGGCGGCGCGATCCGGATGCGCCCTTACGCGGAATTCGAGCCGCAGCAGATCGAGGCGGAGATCCGCCGGTCGCTCATGCCGACGCTCTGGTGCTGCCGGGCTGTGTTGCCGGCCATGCTGAAGGCCGGACGCGGCACGATCGTCAATGTCTCCTCCAATGCCACGCGCGGCATTCACCGCGTCCCCTACTCGGCAGCCAAGGGCGGTGTGAACGCGATCACGCAGAGTCTGGCAATGGAATATGCGCACGCCGGAATCCGGGTGGTCGCCACCGCACCGGGCGGAACCGAGGCGCCGCCGCGCCGCGTTCCTCGCAACGCCGAGGGCGATACACCCCAAGAGCGAGCGTGGATGGCGCAGGTCGTAGACCAGGTGAAGCAATCGACGTTCCTCAGGCGGTACGGCACCATTGCCGAGCAGGTCGCGCCGATCCTTTTCCTCGCTTCCGACGAGGCGTCCTACATCACCGGCACCATCGTCCCCGTGGCCGGCGGCGACCTGGGCTGAGCGGAGATCCTTCATGCGCGACAAGATCTGCGAAACCCCCGCCGCGGCGCTGGAAGGGCTGCTGTTCGACGGCATGACGATCATGTCGGGGGGCTTCGGGCTGTCGGGCAACCCGGAGAGCCTGATCCCGGAAATCCGCAAGTCGGGCGTAAAGGGCCTGACCGTCATCTCCAACAATGCCGGCGCCGACGGATTCGGCCTGTGGATGCTGTTGGAAAGCCGGCAGGTGAAAAAGATGATCGCCTCCTATGTCGGCGAGAACAAGCTGTTCGAGAGCCAATATCTCTCGGGCGCACTGGAGCTGGAACTCAATCCGCAGGGCACGCTCGCCGAGCGCATCCGCGCGGGAGGCGCGGGCATCCCCGCCTTTTACACCAGAACCGGTGTCGGCACGGTCGTCGCGGAAGGTAAGCCCACTGAGATCTTCGAGGGACAGGAATATGTCCGGGAAACCTGGCTGCGGGCCGATCTCGCGATCGTCAAGGCATGGCGGGGGGATCCGGCCGGCAACCTGATGTTCCGCAAGACAGCCCGCAACTTCAATCCCAACATGGCGACCGCCGGAAAGATTACCGTCGCCGAGGTGGAAGAGATCGTGCCCGCCGGAAGCCTGGATCCAGACTGCGTTCATACGCCTGGCATCTATGTCGATCGGATCGTCCGGGCGACGATCAATGAGAAGCGGATCGAGAAGCTGACGACCCGTCCGAAGGAGATGGCATGACCGCCGAGGCTAGCAAGGGCTGGACCCGCGACGAGATGGCCGCGCGCGCGGC
The DNA here is from genome assembly GCA_964574305.1 of uncultured Rhodospirillales bacterium. Lineage (GTDB taxonomy): Bacteria > Pseudomonadota > Alphaproteobacteria > BOG-932 > Roseiterribacteraceae > BOG-932. The sequence continues at coordinate 2,358 of CAZNNJ010000472.1, forward strand.
CAAGGAACTGTGTGACGGCTATTATGTAAACCTTGGCATCGGCATACCGACGCTCGTGGCGAATTACGTTCCCGTAGGCATGGACGTCACCCTGCAGTCGGAGAACGGCATGCTGGGGATCGGTCCCTTTCCCTATGAAGGCGAGACCGATCCCGACCTGATCAATGCCGGCAAGCAGACGATCACGGCTCTTGCGACGTCGAGCTTTTTCTCATCGGCTGACAGCTTTGCGATGATCCGCGGCGGCCATATCGATATGGCGGTGCTGGGCGCGATGGAGGTGGCGGTCAATGGCGACCTCGCAAACTGGACCATTCCGGGCAAAATGGTGAAGGGCATCGGCGGTGCCATGGACCTTGTCGCTGGGGTCAAGCGCGTGGTGGTCGTCATGGAACATGTCTCCAAGTCCGGCGCGCCAAAGATCCTGACCCGCTGCACACTGCCGCTCACCGGGGCCGGGGTGGTCGATCTGATCATCACCGATTTGGCGGTGCTCAGCGTCGACAGGCAGCGCGAGAATCTTACGCTCGTTGAGATCGCGCCCGGCGTTTCCGAAGCCGAGGTGCGCGACAAGACCGCCGCACCGATAGCCGACAGGCTCTCGACATGACCGAAGCCTTCGTTTGCGATGCCGTGCGCACACCTATCGGCCGTTACGGCGGCGCGCTTTCCACCGTCCGCACCGATGACCTCGCAGCTTTTCCACTTCGCGCATTGATTGAACGAACGGGTCTCGACCCCGCCGCAATCGATGACGTGGCGTTGGGCTGCGCCAACCAGGCCGGCGAGGATAATCGCAACGTCGCCCGCATGGCGACGCTGCTAGCGGGCCTCCCGGAAGCGGTCGGCGGCGTGACGGTCAACCGCCTCTGCGCTTCGGGGCTGGAGGCGGTGGGGTATGCGGCCCGCGCCATTCGATCCGGCGAGGCCGACCTTCTGGTCGCGGGCGGCGTCGAGAGCATGAGCCGCGCGCCCTTCGTCATGCCGAAGGCCGAAGATGCCTTTTCGCGCAACAACACAGTCTACGACACCACTATCGGCTGGCGCTTCGTCAATCCAGCGCTGAAAGTGGCCTATGGCGTGGAGTCCATGCCGGAAACTGGCGAGAACGTCGCTCGGGACTACGGTATTAGCCGCGCGGACCAGGATGCCTTCGCGCTGCGAAGCCAAAATCGAACCGCTGCCGCGCAGATGCGAGGCTGGTTCGCGGACGAAATCGTGCCTGTCACTTTGACCGACCGTAAAGGGCGCCAGACATTCGTCGACACTGACGAGCATCCGCGTCCCGACACCACTGCTGATGCACTTTCCAGGCTGAAGCCGATCGTGCAGTCCGACGGAACGGTCGCGGCCGGTAATGCATCGGGCGTGAATGATGGAGCCGCCGCCATGATCGTGGCGAGCGAAGCCGCCATAAGACGCCATGGACTGAAGCCCCGTGCACGCGTGCTGGGCATGGCTTCTGCTGGGGTCCACCCTAGGATCATGGGCATGGGTCCGGTGCCGGCGACGCATAGGCTGCTCGGCCGGGTGGGTTTGAAGATCGCGGATCTGGAGGCTATCGAACTCAACGAAGCCTTCGCCTCGCAGAGCCTTGCGGTGCTGCGCGGCCTCGGACTGTCTGATGACGATCCCCGCGTGAACCCTAATGGCGGCGCCATTGCGCTGGGCCATCCTCTGGGCATGTCGGGCACGCGCCTGCTCCAGGCGGTGGTTCACCAGCTGGAGGCGAGCGGAGGTAGGTTCGGTCTTGCAACCCTGTGCGTGGGGGTTGGCCAGGGCCTCTCGATGGCAGTGGAGCGGATGTGACCGATAAGCTGCTTCTCCAGGTGGGCGACGGATGCCGCATCGCCTACCGCTTCGATGGACCGGAGAATGCGCCGCTCCTCCTGCTGTCGAATTCGCTTGGCGCCGACTTGGATATGTGGGCGCCACAGATGCAGACGTGGACGCAACACTTCCGCATCCTACGCTACGACAGTCGCGGCCATGGCGACTCGGACGCGCCGGCAGGCGCTTACTCCATCGACCGGCTTGGCTGGGATGTAGTTGAGCTGCTCGATGGTCTCGGTCTCAAAAAGGCGAATTTCTGCGGACTTTCCAAGGGCGGTATGGTGGGTCAGTGGCTGGCGGTTCATGCGCCAGAGCGTTTAGATAAGCTCGTGCTCGCCAACACGGCCGCACACATGGGCCCTGCTGCGCGCTGGCAAGAGCGGATCGCTGGTGTGCTGGCCGAGGGCATCGCGCCATTGGCCGAAGCCTCGATCGCGCGCTGGTTCACTCCCGATTTCCAGCGGAAGTCACCTCAGCAGGTTGCTCTGATCCGCGCGATGCTCCTCGCCAATAATCCCATGGGATACGCAGGCTGCTGCGCCGCAATTCGCGATATGGACCAGCGCCCGACGGCGCATCTCAACGCAGCCCCCACGCTAGTCATCGCGGGAACAGCGGACCCTGCGGCATCCGTCGCCGACGGTCAATTCCTGGCCGAAAGGGCGGCAGCTGGCCGTCTAATCGCCCTTCCAACCGCTCACCTCTCCAATGTCGAAGCACCGCATCGCTTTGCCGATGCCATCGTCGAATTTCTGGGTAAATGATTGGCTAGAGCGTTCTGCGATTAGATCGAAGCGTAGCCTGCATTGGTGAGGTAATTGGCG